>JALERM010000051.1 GCA_022764165.1 Eubacterium sp.
ATCCGGCAATTCACGGAAGCTGATACTGTCTACAAAATATGATTTTACATTTCCATTTTCATTGAGGACTACAATATCACTTACCGATAAGGAATGCCCGGTATAATCCGCCGGATGGGCAATATTGAATTTCTCATACAGAGAATCCAACGTATCGCCATAAAGCATTTTATCGGAATAGATTAGCTCATAGTCCTCTTTTTTCACCTGATACCCATGCCTTTCAATAAAATTCAGGTCCATAAATTCATATTCTCTGCCGGGGCTGCCCTCAACGATCTGGTATATTCCATACCTGTTTTCTGTCCCCAGAAGAAGTTTTGCCTCTTTCAGCGACTTTATCTGTGGATACTCCTGCATCCGTTTTTCCAACGTCCTGATCCGTTCCACATCCTCTCTCTCCATCTGGTAATGCTCCGGTCCTCTCTCAATCTCCATCCGTTCACGCACCGCAATCGGTCTTTGATAAGTGGTTACCAGAAATACTGTCTCCCCCGCATCAAACATCCTTAATGCTTCATCTCTATCAAGATCTGTCATTGGAGGCTGATACAATCCAGCTTCCTCAAAATCTATTTCGTCCTCCTGCTCCTGCATACGCTGCCATGCCTCTTTTTCAATTCCATAAAGGCCTTCATGTTCCAGTATCATCTCTCTGCTGGCATAGTCCCCGTGGGAGCCATCTGACTGCAGGCAGTATACCTTTTCCCCGACACGATGAAGCTCCAACGCCATCTCCTGACGAAGAGGAAGCATATCATCTGCGGTATAGCCATATCCCTTTAGCTCTGCCATACCTACAGAACGATCCGGAAAAGCATCTATTATCGCTCTGGCATCCCACAGTATTTCATCCACCTTCTCTTCATCCGAGGAACGGACAGCGTCTGCAAGGTTTCTGACCATTTTTCTGATATTATAATCATCACCGGTCATAGCGGCATACTCCAAAACCTGTTCTTTCTGTTTCTCCGTAAACACAATGTTTTCCCGCTGTTCTGCCCGCTCCATCTGTCTCTGGGCATAGTCCCGAATTTCTTTTTCTGCCATTGTCATAATCCTGTTCATTGCCATACGCATTTTCCTCCCTATCGTCAAATTCTTCTGGCAAGTATAATCAGCCTGCCGTTTGTGCTGGAATATTCACAGGTAGATAAAGAAAGCAGCTCATCCTCCTCCCTGACGGTAACACCCGTCGGATAAAGCTGATAAGCTGCCATCTGCTGTAAATAATCCATCTGCTGTTTTCGTGTTTCTTTGTGTAAAAAATCATAATAACCACCGCTTTGTGCCACATTCGTCACATACACAGCAGCTACTTCATACTGGTATTTCTGGTTTTCCAGATATAGCGTGATTTCCTTATGCTCATGGCAAAACACTTCTTTTTTATACCCATTTAATTGCTTGAACATAGTGCCATCTTTCATTTGGTGACCATAAATAATCAAATGCTCCTGCCTGGCATCAATATCATTCCGGCAGTCTAACATCAGTGTTCCACAGATAGCATAGTTCTTTTGAAAATCATGGTGGAGATAAAACTCATTGTCTTCTCCCAGCACGACCGGATAACTGATATCAGTTCCATCAATCTTCAGCCACCCGATGCAGTCTGCATTTTCATCCAGCAATGCCTGATAATCAAAATCATCTATTGCTGTCATTGGGTTATCCACATTGGATTCTATATCATCATCCTCTGTATCCTTTTCCGGAAACGCTATCTCTTCCACCTGCCGGTAATTCTGTCTGTTGTCATAAGAATCCTGCCAGTAATCCAAGATGTATTTCCCACATATCACTGAAACAACCAGAAACACCATCAACAATACTTTTTCTATTTTCCTCACATAGTACCTCCTTCCAGGCATGAAAAAACCGGCAGGTATTTCACTGCCGGCAAATATCGGTTATAAAACATAATTGAATTTATTTACTTTTAGTTCCATCGTCATTAAATGTTGCCACCATAGAAATTTGAGGTAAATATATGTTTGACTTATTGATAAAATTGCTTGATTGCATTTGCAAAAAAATCAGATGCCCCTTCACCATAATCTGCATCAATTTTTTCTCGCACCTTCGCATCACGATATGATTCTGCAACAGAAAGCATAACTGGTTTTTCATCTTTAATCTGATAAAGCATTTTCATAATAAATCCATACTCTGCTACTGCTTCTTTGATTTCAAAAGAATCCAGTGGATACTCTCTTCTTGCCAGTAATTTTCTCAAAACTGTATCGATTCGTTTATTAAAGCATTCTGCTGTTTCCTTACTGATTGGATTGTTAGCAAAAGACAAAAATGCTTCTTTACTTCCATACCAATCGATAACTTTTGCATATCGCTCCTGCATATCTCTTGAAGACATAACCTCAATATAATGCTGTTTCCATTCCTCTTCACTTCCAAACTCGTTAATTGAAATCTTTCTTATATTTTCAGGCATATGATCAAACATAGTCTGAAACATTTCTTCGATTTCCTTCTCATTGAATACTGAAAAATCCATTTTGTTCTCTCCTTTTAGAATATCATCAATACTTGCAATTAAACGCTCCATGCGTTCTTTTTTTGCAACAAGCATTTGTCTCTGCATCAGCAGAATTTGGTTTCTATCAAAATCAGGAGATGTTATAATAGATTTTATTTCTTTTAAAGGAATATCAAACTCACGAAAAAACAGTATTTGCTGTAATGTTTCTAAAGCTTTATCATCATAGAGTCTGTATCCCGCCTCGCTCTTTGCTGTCGGCTTCAATAATCCAATCTCATCATAATAATGAAGTGTACGTGCACTGATCCCTGTAATTTCTGCAATTTCCTTTACGGTCATCATTATCATTATCCTCCTGTCTTTGATAATCTGAATATACTCTATGACGTTCCGTGAAGGTCAATACTTTTCTTTAAAATTTCTGCGCTGAAAAACAGAATCGTTCCACTCAAAGAATAAAAATTATTCAGCTCTACAAACTGGAATTGAGATTTCATATATTCCAAGGGCTCTAATAATTGTTATATTTTATTATCAAACATCTCACAAACCCTTGAAAACACTAAGTTTGTCGCAAGTGAGCTTTCCCTTGTGTTATATCTTCCCATATGGGTTTACAAACTCTGATAAGGGAAAAACCAAGGGCAAGAAAATTATATAAAACAGTATAACACATAATGAAACTGACATAGTGAACTGATTGAAATGTTTCAAATATTTATTTGGGTGTATTACAAACTCCGCAAAAATGGTATCATCCCGTTTCTGATGATACCATTTTCAAAATAGTCATATTCAATTACATAACATCCATCCTGATTTCATCAATGATACTCTTGTCTTTCAGCTTATTCATTTCAAGGCATGTGATTAGCA
>JALERM010000169.1 GCA_022764165.1 Eubacterium sp.
AGAAGCATTGGGGAAAGCGAGTCCGAAAATATGCACTTAGCAAGACTTTGGCGCGAAGGCTCTCCTGAGCGTCAATTAGTCGCGCTTAGTGCAGAGTTGAGGAGGAGCGGCCTGCTTCTGAAAAATACCAGAGATTCTCCGTCCCCTTCCATAGGAATTACAAAAAAGTATATGTTCTCGCAAAATGCCTCAAGTGTTTTTGGATTCTCTCCATGATTTCCTCCTCTCTCTCCGGCTGTCTATCATAGATATGTATCAGTAAGGATACCGGAGCGACAAATTCCATGGCCAGAACCTCTGCGTCATCTGTCTTCAGCACCTGTGTCTCCATCATACCTTCAAAGATTTTCTGGAACATTTTCTGCAGGCCATCCAGATGATGTTTTGAAGTGAGCTGTGCGATTTTTGAATTTCTAAACTGTTCCATCGCCAAAATTCTTCTTGTTTTTTGAAGCATTTCATCGTGCATTGTAAAACGGATCCTTTCCAGTGAAAAAGCGATGAGTTCTTCCATCGATTCCGGAATTTTTCCGGGATCATTTTCTGAGCCAAAGTTTACTTCATAATAAGCGCCCACCTTTTCAATAAGACAGTTCAGGATTTCTTCCTTCCCTTTAAAATGTCTATATAGAGAAGGACCTTTGATTCCGGCATTCTCGGCAATCAAATCGACTCCCACTCCGTCATAGCCCTTTTCTGAAAACAGCATTAATGCGGAATCCAGTATTCTATCTCTTGTCGGTATTTTACTCATAGGCTGTGTCCTCCAAATTTGCTAACAAACGTTTTCTCAATTATAACCAACTACTACTCGCAAGTCAAGCAAAGGACAGGAAAAGAATTTCATAACTCTTTTCTATCTGCTGGAAAAACAATTCCATCCTGACGCCTGATTTCATCCATTAGTTTTAAGCTCTCCAGAGATTTCTCCTGATAGTATGTCATATCTTCCTGACCAAGGATCGCCTTTACAAACATTTCCGCTTCATAAATCATATTATTGGGGCAATCCCTTGTATACAATTCTTCCACTTTGCCATTTCTATAAAATATTTTCAGATTTGACGGAGATGCGATCTCAGGAATCACCATGGTTCCCTGCTCGCCCTGGATTTCACTGACAAGCCTGCTGTCTGAAATTTTTGAATAGGAAATCTCAGCAAGCATTTCTCCATAGTTCATAACTACCGTTCCTGTTCCGTCAATCCCATTGTGAAGCTTCACGCAGTCCGCAAGAATTTTCTCCGGCATACCAAATAAATCCACCAGCGGATATACACAATACACTCCCATATCCATCAGCGCACCTGCAGAACATTCCAGGGAAAATATATTCTGAGGTTTGCCGGATAAAAAGACATCGTATTTGCTGGAATATTTCCCATACCAAAAACTCACACGGCGTATTTTGCCCATTTTATACAGATTATCTCTAATCACAGAAAGTCCGGGATCATAGGCGGTACGCATAGCCTCCAAAAGCACTACATGATTTTCACGGGCAGTTTCTATCATTTCTTTCGCTTCCTGATAATTAGAGGCAAGAGGCTTCTCGCAAATCACATGCTTTCCTGCTTTCAAAAACTGCATTGTCTGTGTATGATGCAGAAAATTAGGACTGGCTATATAAATGGCATCTATGGAAGGATCCTGTGCCATCGCTTCCATATCACTATAATACTTTTCCGCATGATGTTTCTCTGCAAAGGCTTTTGCCTTTTGAGAATCTCTGGAATAAACAGCACTCAGAGAAAGATTTTTCACTCCGGCAATTGCAGAGATAAATGATTCTGTAATCCAGCTTGTACCGACAGATCCAATTGTAATACTCTTCAAACTCGTATCCTCCTTCGGACAAGAGACTGCCCCCTGTCCGTTCACCACCATATAATATAAATCAAAGTCAGGCAAAGCCCGATACCAAACAACATCAATCCAAAGGAAAGGCTTCTCTGGATGATTCTGTTTGTTTCTTTAAATTCTTCATTTTTCACTGCCAGGATATGTACATAATCTTTGTCTCTCTGTTTCTTTCCGCGGGACAGGGCATTGGCAATTTCCTGAATCCTGTTAAGGAATTTTCCGGCTCTTTCTGTAAATACATTTCCTTCCGGACGAGTATGCGGCAGTGGACTGTCAGCATAGATTGTCTTTCGAAGGACCACAACCGTTGTGTCCGCTGCACAGTCCAGAACTCTGCAGGCAATTCCGCATACAAAGGGAAGAAACCGAAGCACGAATGGACGGTAGATCATATTTTCCAGATCCATCCAGGCAGGCCATGCATTGATATAAGCATCTTTCATCAGGAATCTGCGCACGACACATACATAAACAAAAGCTCCAATCGCTATAGAAATCACTGCACCGGATAAATTTTTCATGCTGAAATATGCAACTACCTCACCGGTCTCTTCCAGATGCATAAAGCTCTGTCCCAACTCTGCTGCCCTGTCCATGATCTGATGAGGAAATAGTCCCCATACAAGAAGCAGGACTGCACTTATGGTAATCGCTGCACTACTTTGGAGATTCATATATTTCTTCATTCCATCATATTTTCTCTGTACCTGTGCATTCTCATTTCTTTCTGCAAATATTGCCACATAAAGTTTCGTCATATAAGCAACCGTGAGACCGCCGCTGATTAAGAAGATCCATTCCACTGCCTTAAATATCAGACCGCCTCCATACTCCACAATGCTCTCGTGAAGCAGAGTTTTGCTGATATATCCGCCAAACATGGGGATACCTGCAATCGTCAGAGCTCCTATGAGAAAAATCACCTTCAGCAGCGGCTTCTTCCTGCCAAAGCCCCGAATCTCATTGAGGTTCAGCGCATGGGTATTCATAAAAATCACGCCTGCTGCCATAAACAGTACAAGCTTGATCATGGAATGATTCACCATGTGCAGCAGAGTTCCATGAACAGCCATGGCATTTTCTTCACCCAGAATTCCCTGCATACCGATTCCCACCAGAATAAAGCCGATCTGGGACATGGATGAGCAGGCCAGCGTACGTTTCAGATCCACAGAGAACACTGCCAGCAGTGCACCTCCGGCCATAGTCAGCACACCAATTGCCAGAATCAGTTTTCCCCAGGATGCATCATGGAGAAAGAGCCCGCTGCTGATGATCAGAATACCAAAAACGCCTGTCTTTGTAAGAATACCGGACAGCAGTGCCGAAGCCGGTGCGGGAGCCACCGGATGGGCTTTCGGAAGCCAGATATGCAAAGGAAATGCTCCTGCTTTTGCACCGAAACCTACCAGAAGACAGGCTCCTGCTCCATAGAGCAGTTCTTTATCAGGATAGCTTTTTGCCGCCTCCAGAAGCTCAGGGATCATCAGGGTACCAAGCTCATGATAGAGAATAAACACTCCCATAAGCATAACCAGACCACCTGTCACTGCCACTGCAAGATATGTTGCCGCCGCCCTGAGAGAATCCTGTGTTTCTTCCTGCGCCACCCACACATAGGACGTAAATGACATTATTTCAAAGAAAATAAAGGTTGTAAATAAATCTTCAGAAAGAAATACTCCCATAGTTGCCCCCAGCGTGAGAAGAAGAAACAGATAGAATCTGTTTCTGTTCTCATGATGACGGAAATATTCCCTGGAAAGAAGGGTTGTCATCATCCACATAAGAACAGCGATCATACCATAAATCCTTCGGAATCCGTCCAGGGTAAAATGAAGCCCCAGTCCACAGACTTCCGGAATATAAAGTGATATCACATTGTCCGGGTATAGGAAGACAATCCCCAGCATCAGCACAAATTCACTGACCGCCACAAACTCTGCCACAAAATCTCTGGCTTTTTCATTTCGTGTCCCCACCGCACAGGAAAGGAGTCCGCCTAAAAACGGATAAAACACAAGTACCGATAAAAGTATGTTCATTTCAGCCAACTCCTTTCTAATTCATCAAAACAGCTGTATTCATGGCAGCTGCCACGGACTCCAGTAACTCCATAAGCGGCTGCGAATGAACGCCCATAACCACGATGGCAGCTGCAAAAATCACCAGCGGAAGAATCATCATCCAGTTTGGATCCTCCACATCGGAAATGGCACTGTAATCGAAATCTTTTCCCGGAAAGAACGCCCTGACCGTAATACTCATCATATAAATGGCAGTCAGAAGTGCCGACACCAGAAGTGCCGCAATCCCCACATAGGCAAGAGGATTCTCACTTGCCACAGCAGCCTTTGCCAAATTCCATTTGCTGATAAATCCGCATAATCCGGGTACTCCCATAAGAGCCAGCCCTGATATCGTAAAAATAGTAAACACTTTCGGCATTTTTCTGCCGAATCCATTTAGCTCATGCACATAATTGCGCTCTGTTTTGTAAATGACCGCACCTGCACAGAAGAACGAACAGATTTTCATAACTGCATGGCACACCATATGGCACATAGCTCCCACCAGTCCAAGAGGTGTCATCAGAGCCGCACCGAACAGAATATAGGAAAGATTGCTCACCGTTGACCAGGCAAGTCTTCTTTTTATATGAGTTTCCTTAAGTGCACGGCTGCATCCATACACAATGGTAACAATCGTCAGACCCAGCACAATATCCTGTGCCCAGGTTCCCCGCAGAAGCTCTGTACCGAAACTATAATAGGTAACACGCATGACCGTAAACGCTCCTGCTTTTACGACTGCAACTGCATGCAAAAGTGCTGTTACCGGTGTAGGAGCAACTCCCGCCTTTGGAAGCCAGGAGGAAAAAGGCCACATAGCAGCCTTAACACTGAAACCGCAGAAGCAGAGCACATAAATCAGAAGAAGAAGGTTGGTTCTATCTCCTATCTTTGCAGTATCCAGAACGCCTCCCGGAACAAACTCCGATGTAGTTCCATAAATCAGAATGAAAATCATCCCGATAAAAGCAAATGCTGCGCCTCCTAACGAATAATACAGATACGTCCTGCTGGCACGCACAGCCTCCTTTGTCAACGTGTGCATTACCAGAGGCACGGTCACCAGACTAAGCATTTCATAAAAGAAATACATGGTCACAATATCCTCTGCCAGAGCAATTCCAAGGGTAATGCCAAAAGTCATTACGTAAAACATGAAGAATATTTTCTCATGTTCTTCATGCTTCATATATTCGAAGGAATATAACGTTGCCAGAGGCCACAGGACAGACACAAGCCCTGCAAACAGGGTTCCCAGACCATCCAGACGGAAGCTTACACTTAAATTTCCTGTGAATCTGAACAGGGTAAAATCTCCTTCCGGCTGTGCAAAAAGCAAAGACAGCACCAGCACAGAATTTAAAAGTACCAGGCTCTCCACATAAATCATCATCTGCCTGCGTGTTTTAAAGGGCAGCAAAGGAATCAATGCCCCTCCGATTATGGGAAGCAGAACTACGGCTACCATCATTGATGTATTCATTTTTTCTCCTCCCCTTTCCTACATTAATCCGGATACAAGTCCCATGATATAGTCAGTCAGCAAATTGGGAAATACACCGGTCAAAAGTGTCAGTGATGCCAAAACTGCTATGGGAACCAGCATTGTTATGACAGGCTCCTGTACAGTATCGTACTCTCTACACAAAGTTTCTTTTCCCGGCAAAAATCCCTTCATCGTAACAGGAAGAAGATATCCCGCCGTCAGCAATGCGCTGACAAGAAGTACAGCCGGTCCTATATATCCCCAGATTCCTGCACCCGCCTCAAGTGCTCCCTGAGCCAGATACCACTTACTGATAAATCCACTGGCAGGCGGAATTCCTATAAGTGCCAGTGACGCAAAGGTATAACACCACAAAAGCTTCGGCATCCGTTTTCCGATTCCTGTAAGCTCACTGACTCTTGTTTTGCCGCAGTCAAAAATAAAAACACCTGCACACAAGAATAACGTGCTTTTAATAATTGCATGAAAAATGGTATGCAGCAGTGCTCCTGTCATAGCCTGAGGCGAAAGGAGCGCCAGTCCAAAAAGAATATACGAAATCTGGCTGACTGTGGAATAAGCAAGCCTTTTTTTGAAAACCTTTTCTCTGTAGGCCAGCATGGAGCCCATAAATACCGTAGTCAGTGCCAGGACAATCCACACTGTCTGCACCCAGGTCCCCCTGATAAAATCAGGACCCACGATATAGTAAACCGTGCGGATTGCAGCCAGTACACCACCTTTGACCAAAACTCCCGAAAAAAACGCAGATGCCGGAGACGGAGCTACCGGATGAGCTGTTGGCAGCCATGCATGAAGAGGCATAATACCTGCTTTTGCTCCAAATCCTATTAACATGGCAAATACTGCAATAAGAAGTATCGTCTCATGGCTCTGTGCAAGGATCGGATTCAATGTACCTCCGGGTGTAAAAGTAAGGGTATCACAATTCTGATACAGGAAATAAATTCCAAATAATCCCATGTAAGCACCGCAAAGAGAATAAAACAGATATTTCAATGCAGCCATAATAGCTTCTCTGGAACCATTGTGCAAAACTAATGGAGCAGAGGTCAGGGTCATCAGCTCGTAAAAGAAATACATCGTCACAAGATTTCCGGAAAAATCAAGAGCCACAATCACCCCATACACCATGAGATAAAAGCCAAAAAATCTCTTTTCCTCTCCCTCGTGCTTCATATACGCAAAAGCATAGATTCCCACGGCTACCCACACAATACTTGTGAAGGTGACAAAAATCCTGCTGATTCCATCGATATGAAAATATACAGGAATATCTTTCATCAGATAAAACAAAGTAACTCTTTTTTCCCCGCCAAATGCAGCCCACACGGCAAACACGGCAGATAATATCAGAATCACTCCCACAAACAAGTGCAGCCGTCTCTGGTCCTGCTCCTTTCCGTAATCAGGCTCTCCCTTCAGATGTCCCACGAACGAGGACAAAAGCAGAACCACTCCGGATATCACCGGAAGAAATACCGGTATTAAAATCCATCTATCCATCATGTCCCCCTCCTATGCAAACATTCCCAGTCCGCTTCGAAACAGTGCGATCACCGGCTCAGAGCTGAGACCCAGAAGCAGATTCAGTATAATAAACAAAATAAGTGCTGCTGTTTTGGAGGGCTGCTCTTTGATGGTAATGCGGCGCAGTTTTTTCTTTCTCACGCCGCTTCTCCTGTCAGGAGTATAGATCAGAATTACAGTCCTCATAAAATACATGGCATTTAATATCGTACTGATGGCAAGCGCAATCAGCGTAGGAAGAATTTTGTGCATACTTTCTACTGCTGCCTGAGCAAACAGAAGCTTGGAAATAAACCCTGAAAACATGGGAATACCTACCATGGAAAACGAGCCTACGGTAAAAGCCACACCTGCCAGCTTATTTCTGTAGCCTGCACCCGCCATGGCTCTGATCTCCGTACTGTCATCCGATACATCCGTCAGCCCTGACGCAGCCACAAACAACAGAGATTTTGTAGCCGCATGGGAAATCACATGGTAAATGCTTGCGATCACACCATTCATGGTTCCAAGTCCAAGTCCCATATATATGTAACCGATCTGAGCAACTGAAGAAAAAGCGATCATACGGCGGATATTATTTTCCCGGATGGCACTTACGGAACCCATAATCATACCTGCAACTCCAAAAACAAAAAGCACATTGATAACCTTACTTTCCCTCACAATGTCAAACCCGATGACACGGAAGAATATTTTTGCCAGAAGGAAAATATATCCTTTTGAGACAAGGGAGGACAAAATCGCCGCCGAGGATACCGTAGAGTAGCCATAGGCATCCGGAAGCCAGGAATGAAAGGGAAACAGTGCACTTTTAATGGCAAGTCCCACGGAAATCAGCCCCAGAGAAACGAGAAGAGGCATATTATACATTCCGGCATCATGAATCAGATACACCTGCTCTTTAATATTGCTCATGAGAAGATGTCCTGTCAGATCATAAAGAAAACAGATTCCCAGAAGCAGAAGTCCTGATCCCAGCAGGCTCATAATCATATATCTTGTAGCAGCCTCCAGCGTACGTCCGTTCTGCTTAATCATAATCAGACCACAGGCAGAAATGGTATTGATTTCCACAAAAACGTATGCAGTAAAAAGATCATTTGTATAAATCAGGGCAAGTAAAGAGCACAGAAGAAGATTTACCATGACGTAATAGAGATTCATCTTCGTTTCTTCTATTTCCTGTTCTCTCTCATACACGCCGCCAAGCATACATAGCAGCATGATCAGACAGAAAAATACTGCCATGGAAGCCTCCAGTATTCCAACCCTGATCTCATTTCCCCAGGGTGCGGGAAAATGCCCCATAGTATAAACATAAGACTCTCCTGTTCCGATCACATACATAAGAACAGCCACAGACATAAGACCAATAAGAGAAATCACAGCAGTGTTTATCCATTTCGCCTTTTTTCCTCCAATAATAGAAGAAAGCGGACCGGAAAAAAGGGAAATAATAATGGACATAAAGGGAAAATTCTGTACAAACTGCATCACAATCCCTCCCGCTTCAGCCTTGTGGAAATCTCATCAAGATCCAGCGTATGATATCTGCGGTAAAGGCGGATCGTAAGAGAAAGCATCAGTGCAGTAACAGATACAGATACTACGATTCCCGTGAGTACCAGACCACTTGGTATGGGATTGATATACGCTTCCACACTCTGAACTCCGTTTACCACAATGGGCGCCTTTCGTCCTGAAACATAGCCCTTCAAAGCAAGAAACAGATACATGGCTGTGTCCATAATATTCAGTCCGATGATCTTTTTTATAAGATTTTTTTGAAGAAGCAGATTGGAAAATCCGATTCCAAAAAGAATCATGGCAACTGCCTCCTCATAATTGGTAAAAAGATTCCCAACATTCATATCAGTAATCTCCTTTCCTGAACATGACATAAAAAGTATACATAGTTCCTGCCACTACAATTCCCACACAGATATTAAGGATCAGAATCAGCCCGCTGCTCAGTATTGCTCCGGGAGTTCCAAGAGGAATCCCGCTTTCAATATGATTTGCTCCTGTATAGAAAGAATAGCTTTTTGCCAGACAATAGCATGCCAGAGCACAGAAACTGGTTCTCTTGTAGGTTTTTGCAGTAAAAAATTTCTCTGTCTTTGCAAATCCAAAGGCATTGAGATAAAGAATCAGCCCTGCACCGATGACCGCTCCGCCGGAAAATCCGCCGCCAGGTCCCAGATGCCCTCCAAGAATAATATAAATTCCAAAAATAAAAATAGGCGGAACAAGGATTCTGGCAACGGTCTGCAGTATCATATCATTTTTTGGCTCATGGATACGGTCATCCTCCATGGTATAGCCCATTCCGCTTCGGCCTTTTTTGTCCCCATCCAAACGAAGAAGAATCAATACGGTACAAGTGGCAATAAAAAGCACATGAGATTCCCCAAGTGTATCAAATGCTCTGTAATCAAGAATCATTCCTGTTACAATATTCACTGCTCCTGTCTCCTGAAGCCCGTTTTCAATATAGCGCTGTGCCACCTCATTGTTTACAGGATTGGAAGAATTTCCGAAGCTTGGAAGCTGAGATACCCCGGTAAGGAGCATCACGACCAGAAAAACACAGAACAGCACACTGAAAACATTGTATGCTCTCTGAAAAACCCGCATCTCCGGATTATTCTTGATATCATAAATCCGTTCAAAGAGAGCTTTTTTCTCCTTTTCTCTCTTCACGACTGTTTTCTTATCTTCTCTAAATACTTTCTGAGGTTTCATTTCCAACGTATCAAGAAAAGGATCTCGGGTACCGTTGAGCCACTGCCGGAAATGATATGAAAAAGTATGTTCAAATTCATTTTTGGGTACTTTCCTGCTCATCTTCCTCCTCCTTTTCTGTTTTTATGATAGCATGGATTTTTTTAAGCGTAATAAAAAACAAAACGCTGGTGACTCCTGCACCTACTGCTGCCTCTGTAATTGCAAGATCCGGAGATTCCAGAAGAATCCAGATGACAGACATCACAAGGCTGTATGACATAAAAATCAGGATGGAATTCAGAAGATTCTTGGAAAGACTTACCGATATGGCACAAACCAGCAAAAAACCAAGCAAAATACATGTAAACACCTGCATATCACTCATCCTCCTTCCTGGCTTTGGCCACAATCTCATCCTTTTCTTCCTGCTGTGTTTCCAGTTCTCTTTCCAGTTCCTTCAAAGGCACAACGCGATAATGCTTTTCTTTTTCTTCATCTGTGGCAACCTCAAGACGGGCGATCAGATGAGAAGAAACAGGAGACGAAAACCATAAAAACACAATTACCAGAAAAAGCTTCAGTGTAGTAAAATTCCATCCGCTTATGATCATAAGACCTACAAGGGAAAAACCAATTCCCAGGGTATCACCCATGGCTGCTGCATGCATTCTGTTGAGTACATAGCGAAACCGGAACACACCAATCATCTCAATGGCGAAAATTCCCAGTCCCATAAGCATAAATCCTGCTCCCGCCAGAAAACGTATCCACTCAATCACTGCCATTCTTTTTTTCCTCCTCCAGCTTCTTCTCCCGGTATACACCCATATAAACTTTCGTCAGACAGATGACTGCCAGAAAACTTATCATGGCATATATCAGGCATATATCCACAAGATAGCCTTCCTTCATCATCAGAGCCAGTATGGCAATCATAACCATGATCATAGTGCCCATCATGTTGGTGGCAACGATCCTGTCTGCAATTCTCGGTCCTATGATCGCACGGATCAGGCACAAAACTACCATCAATGCAAGGAAAATCAATACTACTGTGAAAAATATCTGATATGCCTGTCCAAGAACAGATGTTGTATTTTCCATAACCTAATTATCCTCCTCAAGCTCAGAAATCAGTTTTACAAAATCAGAATGATCCATTCCCATGGCCAATTCTTTGTCAAGGCAATGCACTACATATTCTGAATCTTCCAAAGATACTGTGATCGTTCCCGGAGTCAGCGTAATAGCATTGGCAAGTAAAGCCTTTCCTGCCGGAGTCTGCATATCTGAAGTAAAGTTCACAAGTGCAGGCTCCACCTCCTCTTCTTCCGACAAAATCATATGGATTACTGTAAAATTTGCTTTTACGATTTCCATGACCAGCACACAGGCATAACGGAAAAACAAAAATACTTTTTTCAGATTTTGCTTCTCTTTTTCTATACTGTAATCCATAAACCTGCAGGTAAAGGCAAAAATCGCTGCTGCAATCACCATACCGAACAGACAGATTTCCACTGTAACGTTCCCATTATAGATAATCCACAGTAAAAAATAAAGTAAATACATGTCATTTCCTCCCCTCTATTGTCAATTTTTAGTTCAGTATATCACATTATAATAGGGTTGTCGATTTCCGACAACCCCATTATCACTCTGTTTTTGAATAAAAGAAAACCCCGCTCTTACACATCAATGTAACATAGCGAGGTTTATTTTCACCCGTTCTCAGATAATTTGAAGCCAACACCCCGAACAGTTTCAATCTGGATGCTGCTGTCAACGCTGTTCAACTTCTTTCGTAAATTATAAATATGCTGTTTCAGGGATTTTTCCGTACAATCCGGTGTTTCATAACTTATACTATCCAGAAGTAAGTCCTTGGAAATGGTGTACCTGGAATGTGACATCAACAGTTTGAGAATCACACATTCTGTTTTTGTCAGTTTTATGACTTGTGACTGAACAATCGCATGCAAAGACAAGGGGTCCAGTGTCAAATTACCAACAGATAATGTAGATTGGTCTATGTGATTGCCCGTATTTTTTTCTTTCCGCAGCTGAACCAAAATACGGGCAATCAATTCTCTTGTATCAAACGGTTTTGTTATGTAGTCACAGGCACCCTCATTCAAAAGATGAATCTTGTCTTCTACCTCCGCTCTTGAACTCAGTATGATAACCGGGATATCCTTAATATGTTCCAGAACACTTTCTCCGCCAAGACCTGGCAGAACCAAATCCAGCAATATCAGATCGGGAGTCTTTTGTTTGAGCAGATATAACGCTTCCGTCCCGGAATAAGCCCGAATAACGTGGAAACCCTCCTCCATTAAAATCTCTGTTATCATGTCTCCAGTCAGTACATTATCTTCAATTACAGCTATTGTTTCCATAACTCACCTCAAAAATAAAGTATTTCTTTCAACGTACATATCAGCGTACCTGCTTCGATGTATGCGTCATGCTTTTCATAACACTATACAATATCGAATGAAACAAAGTCAATGAAGGAATCAACCTTTCGTTCGACGGTTTTAGACATTCATATAAAATCTGTATCTTCTTCTGCGAGATAATAAGCAATCATATCGACAAATTCACTGTTTGTCGGCTTATCAGCCAGTGGATAACCGGCAATCTCATCCATCCCCTTCTTATTCTTTTCCCAACAAACGTTGATCACAGTACGAATATTATGTTCGATATTCATAGGTGTAGTTTTATATTTGCTTGCCAGATATGGATACATGTCTTTCGTAATCTTTATCGGCTTATTATGGTAATTCATTGCCAGGTTAATAGCATCTGTAACAAAAAAGTATCCCTTATATTTTGAAGTAACTCCCAGTCTTCTGATTATCCCATTTGCGTTTTTCATTTTTCCTCTGTCCTTCCTTTTAATTACTTTGAAGTATAGAACAATTAACTTCTGGACTTAATAGTAATACATAAACGCAAAAAAACGGTAAAGAAGTATGTCAAGATTTGGTAAAAATATTGGTAAAGATTTGGTAAATCCTATTTCCCGCTTACGATGGAATAATAAGCATTTGACGTTATCTTGTAAATAATCCCGTAAAATACACCAAATACCAATATAGAAATCACCATGATTAAAATCATGAGTGATATATTTCGCAGGTTAAACAGGGCGAGAAGTTTCTGTACCATCGGGAATGCAAAACTCAAATGCAGTACAGCAGCGGCAAGAGGCAGGAAGAATACCATCAGCATCTGAGAATTGATGCTCTTACGAATATCCTTTCTGGTCATCCCCACCTTCTGCATGATGGCAAAACGACTCTCATCCTCATACCCTTCTGTGACCTGCTTATAGTAAATGATCAGCACCGTTGCAAGAACGAATACGATGGACAGAATCACTCCCAGATAGAAGATTCCCCCATAAGTGCCATAGAAGTCATCCCGCTCTGCCTCTCGGCATTCCACACTGTAGGAATAGAATCCACCCTCACCTGAATAGTCCAGTTCCCGCACATGTGCACGGATTTCTTCCGCCAGCCTGATCTCCTCCTCTGCTTCTAATCCTATATCAAATCCATAGTGAAGCTCCGGACGGCAATAATAATCTTCATTGGTAAATTCTGAATTAATGGAATCAATCATCGCCTCCATGTCATTCACCACAATAAATACGGAAGGGATGATATCCATTGCGGCATCGCCGCTTCCCATCATGGCATCCACCTGTTTTTTTATGGTCAGCACCGTTCCATCTGACAAAACAATCTTTGGATCATCATAACTGCGGCGGATGCAATGGATCAAAACTTCTCCCTCTCCCAGTATTTCCTTTGTCCCCATACAATCATTGTATTCGTCTAAAGGAACAAAATAAATCTGCGTAACCTTCTCCATCGTATCCATATTTGCTGTATTAACTATCTCCGGGTTGGCAATAAGTTTTCCTTCACCAAGCATCCCTACGGTACTGGAACTCAGATAACACTCTTCATTTTGCGGCGTCACATTGTAAGTATTCAGTATCTGATGAATCTCAGCCAGGAAATTCTCCTCTTTTTCAGATGTATACACCTGGTCTTCTTCGTAAGAAACAAAATCCACCGAAACAGAAATATCTTTTGGATATCTTGTCTTCAGGCTGTCTTCCGCACCAAAGTATAAGCTTCCTGCCCCCAGCATCATAACAAGCACCATGGTACTTAAGATGCAGATCGAGGCCAGCCCTGCCCCATTGCGCTTCATTCGGTACACCATAGATGAAACCGCAACAAAATGATTTTTCTGATAATAGTATTTCTTATTTCTCTGCAGGATTCTGCACATCATGACTGAACCGGCAATAAAAATCAGATAAGTTGCAATAATGACCATAATAACGGCAATGATAAACCAGCTGAGTGCCAGCAGGGGGCTCTGGATGGAAACAGCGATGTAATACGCTGCTGCCAGAATCAGAATTCCGCCAATCCCCAAAAGATAATTTGCCCGCGGCGGTTTCTCACCGGTGTTCTCACTTTTCATCAGAGATACCGCATTGAGACGCCAGAGCGTAAACATACCTTTCAGGAAAAGGAACACAAAGATGATCCCAAACACCAGAAAGGTGTCAAAAAACACTTCTGAACTGATGATAAAATCGTAGGTAATCTCTCCGTACAGCATATGAACCAGTCCAAGTTCTGCCATTTTTGACAGACCTATGCCGCAGACAAGTCCGGAAATCATGGAAATTGAAAATACAATGAAAGTTTCCCACAGAAATACCAGCCCCAGGTTTTTCTTTCCCATTCCCAGAATGTTATAGAGTCCAAACTCCTTTTGTCTGCGCCGCATCAAAAAGGAATTGGTATAGGTCAGAAAGATAAGAGCAAATACAGCGATTACCCACACACCAAACCCCAGTGTCATTTTTGTAACACTGCCGCCTGCCATATCATCCAGTGCCGGCATAGCTGCCAGATGATGGATAATGTAAAACATCATGACCATTCCGGCGCAGGTAAGGATATAGGGCAGATAGAAACGTTTGTTTTTCCGAATTCCGTCCCAGGCTAATTTGGGATAAAAACCTATTTTCATCGTCTGTCACCACCTGTCGCAAGTATAGTCAGCGTATCCGATATCATCTGATACAACTGCTCATTCGTATGTTCACCACGATAAATCTGGTGGAATACTTCGCCATCTTTGATAAAGAGTACACGGGAAGCATGACTTGCCGCCTTTACCGAGTGTGTAACCATCAGAATCGTCTGTCCGGTCTGATTAATCTCTCCAAACAGACGAAGCAGTTCGTCCGTCGCCTTGGAATCGAGAGCTCCTGTGGGTTCATCGGCGAGAATGATTTTGGGATTGGTAATCAGTGCCCTGGCAACCGCTGCCCTTTGTTTTTGCCCGCCGGATACTTCATATGGATATTTCTTAAGAATTTCTGTGATTCCAAGCTGACCGGCTATGGGCATGATTCGTTTTTGCATTTCAGCATGTGGCCTGCCTGCCAACACCAATGGCAGGTAGATATTGTCTTCCAGTGTGAATGTGTCCAGCAGATTGAACTCCTGAAAAACAAATCCCAGATTATCCCGGCGAAATGTGGCAATCTGAGACTCTTTGATACCGGAAAGATCTTTTCCGTCCAGTATCACTGAACCGGATGTGGGTTTATCCAGTGCTGCCAGGATATTTAGCAATGTAGTTTTTCCGGAGCCGGATTCCCCCATGATGGCAACATATTCGCCCTGTTCCACAGAAAACGATACGTTCTTCAGTGCTTCCACCTTATTTCCGCCAAAGCGGCTGGTATATATCTTTTGCACTCCATTTACATTCAAGATATTCATAACAAAAACCTCCTTTATGATTTCTGTCATTATTATACAAAAAAAGAGATTTGCATTGCCATCGAATCGGCTTACAAATCTCCCTTCAAATCTTACACTTCTGTAAGAATTCATTCCACTTCCAGATGTTCCCGGGAAAGGTCAATGATAATGCATGTTCCCTCATCAATCCTGGACTCTGCTTCAATCCCATGACCGAGTCTGGTACAAATCCGTTTACATAAATACAGGCCAATACCGCTCGCCTTTTTATCTGCCCTGCCGTTGTAACCGGTGTACCCATGTTCAAAAATACGGGGTAAGTCTTCCGGTGCAATACCGATTCCGGTATCACGGATACAAAGCCTGTTTCCAGGTTCCATAGTAATGGAAATACTGCCGGAAGGCGTGTATTTCAAGGCATTGGACAACACCTGCTCTATCACGAAAGACAGCCATTTTTCATCTGTAAGCACAGACATATGAAATGGTTCATAGACCAGACTTAACCTTCTGCTGATAAACTCTCCTGCATATTTTTTGACAGACTGCCTGATAATCCCATCCAGTTCATACTCCCTGATCACATAATCCGTGCTTTCTGAATTCAGTCTCAAAAATGTCAGCACCATTTCCACGTACTGTTCGATCCGGAACAGATCGTTTGTAAGCTGTCGGGACAGGGCAGTGTCTTCATTTTGCAGGGTAAGCCTCATGGAAGCAATCGGCGTCTTGATCTGGTGCGCCCATATGGTATAGTAATCCACCATCTCAGAGTATGTCCGCTGACTGTCAGAAACCACTTTCCTGTGTTCTCTTTTAAACATCCGAATAAGATCCTGATAATCCTCATCCTCAATTCCGTCCACAGCCGGCAGTGTTTCCGTAATCAGATCAGTAAGCTCCTGCATACCTGCCAGAAGATCATGCTTCTGCTTCACCCTCCGATAATCCAGTATCGTAAAAAGGATTCCAAGGAAAAAACACAATGCGGCAGGGTACAAAACAGCTTTCACCGGCAGCTGATACAGCACAAAGGAAATCGTAAAAACAGCACAGAAGAGCACTCCTGCCAGAATTCCTCTACGTCTTTGCTTCACATACTTCATCCATAGCTTCATAGACTACACCTCAATCCTCAATCAGATACCCTACACCGAACTTTGTCCTGATAAAATCGCTAAGCCCTGCGGATTCCAGACGTTTTCGAAGTCTGTTCACATTTACGGAAAGAGTGTTTTCGTCCACAAAACAATCTGTTTCCCAAAGCTGTTCCATCAATTTCTCCCGGCTGACTACTCTTCCCTTATTTTCCATCAGGACAAGGAGGATACGGTATTCATTTTTCGAAAGTGATATTTTCTCATCACCGTAGGTCAGACTTTGTTCCCCCGTATGAAGAAGAGCACCCCTGTGCTCCAACACCGGAACGGAAGATGAAAAATCATAGGTTCTGCGAAGCATTGCCTGAAGCTTTGCCATAAGCAGACTCTGGTCAAAAGGCTTCGCAATAAAATCATCCGCCCCCATATTCATTGCCATAATCATATTCATATTATCTGATGCAGAGGAAATGAATATAATCGGCACCTTCGATACCTTCCGGATTTCGCTGCACCAGTGATAACCATTGAAAAAAGGAAGCGAAATATCCAAAAGTACAATATGCGGTTCCACTTGTGCAAACTCTGTCATTACATTGCGAAAATTCCTGATCATGTGAACCTGCATTCCCCACATCTCTGCCTGCGTTTTAATTGCCTCCGCAATTCCTTTGTCATCTTCAATAATCAATAAACGATACATGTGATCTCCTTTGCTAAATTACCGGACGGGGGGCTGTTCTGTTATCGGTTCACATTTCCTGCAACAGCCTTTTTCACCTCTTCCATGACAATGGGTTTGGCGATATGCCCATTCATCCCGGCATCCAGAGACGCCTGAACATCCTCAGCAAAGGCATTGGCGGTCATGGCAATGATAGGAATCCTGCGGGCATCCGGACGCTTTTTGATAGCCCGGATCGCTGCTGTGGCTTCATAACCATTCATCTCCGGCATCATAACATCCATAAAGATCAGGTCGAAGGTTTCCGGAGAATTCTCTTCGAAGATTTTTACTGCCTCTTTGCCATCTGCGGCTCTGGTGACCTGAATTCCCAGTTCCTCCAGCTGCACTATTGCGATTTCCGCATTCAGTTCGTTGTCTTCTGCCAGAAGAACCTTCACGCCGCTAAGATCTGCCTTTGCCATGGGCAGCTCCTGTTTCTGGACATTCTCCCCATCTGTCAGTTCCAGAGGAATTTCCACAATAAAGGTGGAACCCCTGCCTTTTTCACTCTCCACGCAAATGGTACCGCTCATCAGGTCTACATACCTCTTTGTGATAGCCATGCCAAGACCAGTGCCCTTATACTGTGTCCGTGCACTGCTTTCCTCCTGAGAAAACTCATCGAAGATATGCTCTGTGAACTCTTCCGTCATACCTACACCTGTATCTGCGACACGATACCGTACCATCATGTGCCGGTCATCTTCGCCTGGATGATAGCTGGTGTCAAATTCGATACTGCCGCCGTCCTCTGTAAATTTTACCGCATTACCAAGTATATTCACCAGCACCTCCCGGATACGCACAGCATCGGCAAGCACATAAGGTGTTTCGGTCATCGCCAGATTTGTACGGAATTCGATACTCCGGTCGTGCAGGAAGCCCTGCATGATGCCGAGCACTGTATCTGCAACTGTCCTGATATCCACAGGAATAGGTACGAATTTGACTTTGCCGCTTTCGATACGGCTGATATCAAGCACATCATTGATCAGGGTCAGCAGATGTTCGGAGCTGTTGCTGATTTTGTTGAGACAGTTCCTCACCTCAGGTTTCGGCTCCTGTTTCAGTGCAATATTGGTAAAACCGATGATGGCATTCATCGGGGTACGAATGTCATGGGACATATTGTTCAGGAAAGTGGTTTTTGCACGATTTGCATTCTCTGCGGTATGGACTGCATCCTCAAGTTTCTGATTGATTTTTTTATCCTTCGTCCGGTCAGACAAATCCAGAATGTATTTCTTCTCTCCCTGAATGTCAGTGCAGAATACAACCACACGAAACCACAGCTTCTCACCGGTCTTCTGATGGATATACTCTCTGTCCCATTCACGCTGCTCACCGGGCAGAACTTCCGACAGTTGATCCAGAATGTAAACCGATTCATCCATCCGGATCAGATGCTCAAGCTCATGGATATCATTAAGAACATTTTGTTCCGGAATACCTGTCAATTTCTCAATGTTGGGACTGACATATTCCACTCGAAGATTTTTTGCATTCACCATCAGGAAAACATCGTCCACATTGATAGACAGCTTGGAGAACAGCTCGTCACGGGCAAATAACTCATTATCTTTCAGTTTCAGTTTCTGCCGGCTCTGCTGAACCACCAGAAGAAGAAGCATTAATGCAAGAGAAACGGCAACTCCCGACACGACCAGCATAGTCGTGGACTGGAGCTTATTCATGCTGGCATTGACCACATCGGCCGGTACAATACCTATAACCGTCCAGTTCTGGAAGTTGGCAGACTCATACACCAGATAATAGTTCCTGCCATTGATATCGAATATCCTGGAGCCGGAATCACCTGCCAGAAAGTCCTCCCGCATGGCAGTAATCTCCTCCTTGCTTAAGTTTCCTGATTCATTCAGCATGGCAAAGAGATTGTGAATGTTACTCATGTCCTCGTTGCCGTTATCAACAGTAATACGGCCATCCGGCAAAACGGCAAAGGTACTGGCTTTTCCGTCAAATGCAGAAATCCTCAGGGCATCCACCAGATCGGAGTTGTTATAGGTAATGGCAATAGCCTCATATGTGAAATCAAGGTAACTGCTCTCTTCTGCAGGCACGGCAAACACCATGATCTCCGGCTTATCCGGAACAACGGAATTTGCAACAATCGGCTGCCGCTCCAGAATCAGGGAGGCAAGCTGTTCCCGCAAGTCCAGATACCCCCTGTCTCCTGACAACGTGATATATTCTCCATCACGGGAGATGAAATAAAAATTGGTAAAATTAATTTCCTCCCGGGCCTGATTCACATAAGCTGCAATCTCCTCACTGCTTTCCGCTTTTTTCAGATAAGGCTCCCACATCCGTATCTGCCTCCAGTTGACAGAAACCAGATTATACAGCGACTGATTTGCCTGATGGAAGATTTCGTTCAGGTGGGCGGTACTCTCTTCGTAAATCGTCTGAGATACAAAGCCAAAATAATTCACTACGGCCCAGCCAATCCCGGCGGTCAACGCAAGGAGCAGCAGCAATGCTGCCAATCGTTTTTTCACGATATCGCCCTCCTTTCAACTTGATTTTGGTTTCTCATGAATTCTGAAGAATAGTCACATACTCCGTTGGAGCAAGGAACTGCTTTGTTTTCTCCAGTGCCTCCTGCATGCACTCCTGACTGGAGAAATCATGAACCAGATAGGCTTCCCTCTTTGATTTCAGATCCTCGGGCATAGGACAGTTGCAGAAAGTCTCATGTTCCAGGAAAACGTCCGCACCCACCAGAAGCATGGTATAGGCAGCAGTATCGTCTAAAGGCTTGCCGTCCACGGTAATTTCCTCCAGACGGAATTTGCCCCGCTCATACTCGGTTACGGTATACTCCAGACCGCTGGTAACAGGCATCAGATTGCGGTGGAGGATAGGATTGGATCCATCCTCTTTCACATTCACCAGCCAGTCCATGAATCTGCGGATTTCCTCACCAGTGTACTCGCCCCGGTAGACAGAGTTGCGAGAGGTCAAAACCCACTTGGCCTGCTGGAGAGTATAGTCCCCGGCATAGATAGAGGTGCTGGCCACTGGGGAATAGCCGATAGCAATCTGGTCGCCCATAGCCTCACGAATGGTATTCATCAGAGAAGAAGCCGCAGCACTGCCGTGGTCGGTGAAATCATTGGAATAAGCATTCTTCTGAGCGAACAGCACTTCTGCCGCTTCCGGGTCAACATAGTTGGTAATTTGGGCATCGAAGGCCTCATAAGCGCTCTCAGCATCATATTCGCCGGTCATCATCTTGTGACCCACATCCTGAGAGATGGCAAACACCTCTGTGGAGGCCAGACGCATATACAGGTGATTGCTGTTGATGCAGTCCTGCACATACTGGAGGGCATTGGTGGGGGCAATCTTTACTTCCTTGTTGTAAGACAGCACAGAGGTGCCGGCGGCAACGTGTTTCTGTCCTTCATCGCTGAAAATGGCCATCAGCACTTCCATCACGGCTTCCTGCTTAGCTTCATCCTGTTCTACCTCCCTGGACACAGCCAACTGGCACATTGGATAAGTCAGCAGCCAATTATCCTCTTCTGTCTCCCCGAAATATGGCAGGATAACACTGTTGATACCGTCTTCTCTGGTAATGTTGTCTGCCAGAGCCGCCGTGTTGCGGATCATAGCGGTCTGTCCGCTGCGGAAGGCCTCGGTGACCGGAGTGAACTGCAGTTCCTCATCGCCGGGCTGGATCCGGACGTCTTTCAGGAACTGCTCGTATTTTTCAAATACTTTGGGCCAGACGGTGTCATCCAGTCCCACCTGGCTGTCCTCTGTTTCGCTTTCGTAAGACATACGCCACTGGGTCCCCTCCAGGCTCATCAGTTCCGGGATGGCACAGCCCTGCATGGTCTCCAGACAGGAATAATCATAAAACCAGTCGGTCTGGAAGCCCTTAATGCCCTGAGTCTCAAAGGCGTCGATGGCAGCCACGAACTCGGAATAGTTGGTGGGCAGAGGAATGTCATACTGGTCAAACAGGTCTTTGTTGGCCATGATGCTGTCCACCTCGGCACACATTGGCAGCCAGCGAATGGCACCACTGGTTTCCCGATTGATCTCAAGATAACTGCTGTAGAAGGTCCCTGCAACCTCAGAGGAACTCAAATCCATCAGATAATCCGAAAGAGGTGCCGCATCGTTCAGAGAGAACCGGCGGCAGGTAATGATGTCCGGTATGGTCTCTCCACGGGCAAGCAGATCCTTGTAATAGTCCATGGTATTATAGCTCTGGACAAAAGTAAACTCAATGTCCGGAAACTTCTCCTCCAGCCAGGGGCTCAATTCTTTTAACATGGATCTGTCCCACAGATACATACTGATAGATATTTTACCCTCTTCCTCTTTTGTCTCAGTACTTTCCTTCTGTTTTCCACAGCCGGCAAACATGGCCACAGCCATAACACCGGGAAGCAACAGACTAATCAATTTTTCCTTTTTCATTCCTGTTCTCCTTCTTATAGATTGTTATTCGCTACTTCTTATGTTTCATTCAGCTTTTACTGATATTTTGCCAGACATCTCAGTAAACGTGCTGAATTTGTCGGTTTTACAAGGAAATCATCCATTCCTGCCACTGCTGCTCTCTCCCGGGTTTCAGGAACCGCATCTGCTGTCAGGGCAATCACAGGAATATTGGCACGGATTCGATTCGGCAGTTTTCGAATCTTCATCGTTGCCTCATACCCGTCCATCACCGGCATTTCAATATCCATCAATATAAAATGATAGTAACCGGGCTCCTTTGCTTTCACAGCTGCAACAGCTTCATTTCCATTACCGGCTTCCTCAACCATCAGACCGTGTTCCACCAGAACTTCCTTCATGATCTCACGGTTCAGTTCGTTGTCATCCACAAGAAGAACTCTCTTTCCCGTTAACGCTTCGATGTTCTCCGGTTCTTCCGGGTCCTGCTCATCATTCAGCGATTCACCAAGGGTATAGGCTATGGTGAATTCCACATTGGTCAGAACCATCTGAATCTTCTCCAGATATTCCTCTGCTTTCGAGCGGTGTCTCATGCCAAGCTCTGTATACCCGACTGCACTGTTCAGCTCTGTCCGCAGATCCCTTAATGATTTTTTGTGAAATTCTACTGCCTTCTTCGCTGTTTCCAATTCCTTTTCCAACAAATCCATTCTTTCAAGAAGCATCTCATAATTCGCCTGGGAACTTCGGACTTTACCATCCGGATACTGAAGGTTGAACTCAATCCTAACCCCTAACACATCAAGGCAATTCTGAAGTTCTTCCAAAGTCATGCTTTCTCTGGCAAGCTTTCTATATAAAGAAGATGGGTGTATCCCCATTCTTTTTGCAAGATCTGCTTTTGTTGTGCCAAGCTCAGCACAAACAGCATTGATTGTTTCCGCCGTTTTCATATCTTCACTTCTCCCTTCCTTATGTGCTGCAGTATCTATTCCGATTTTGTCATTATAACATAAATGACATACAAATGCAATATATCCTGTCTTGCATTTCCATCCTATGTTTTTTTGATTTTCATAGGCTATGTCATTTGCTTCTGTAATTTGAGCTTACGCTTTTACCAATGGTTCTTTCTGGACTTTAGGTATATTGTCAACTTTTGTCCGGTGATATGCCCTGGCAGGGTCTATAGAAAATAATGTTTGTAAAAGTTTCCTTTTTCTCAACAAACACCTGAATAACAATATTCAATACAAAACAACAGGGTCTATGCAAGAAAAAACTAGTTAGGTTTATTGGCACAGGCACTGACAGGGATAGTTGAAGGGTCCTAAAGAAATAACCGAGCAAGGAGGTGTACGGATGGACGACGAACGCATAGTAGAGCTTTACTGGAAACGCAACGAGAATGCTATTTCCGAAACCGCCACCAAATACGGCAGCTACCTCAACAGCATCTCATACAATATTCTTTTTAACAACGAGGATGCCTTGCCTTGTCCTTGTAATCGGATGCTTTACAATTCTTCCGCACTATATGCCAGATGATGGAACTCCTGCCCAGAGTGCAGGTGGTGGACATGAAGAAGGTATGGTGTTTATGTCCTATGCCGGTCCTGTTTTCCCGCTTACTCTGATGGAGAGCAATACTAATCTGGAAGCCTAAAGCTTCTATCTCGCATTGACATAATCCGGGAACTCTTCCGTCAAATCCACAATGCCGGTGATATGCTCCCAAAAGACTTCTTCGTCGGAAGTTTTTACGCTTGGAAATGTCTCTCGTATGATTCCGGTCAGAAATTTTGCTTTCCGGTTCAAAATCGGAGAGCTAAAATAATCGTCATTATAGGAATACACTTGATATTCCAGTATCGTTGCACGATCTTCAATAGGAAAAGTCCTGGAGTAGGCATTGATAAAAGCCGCATGGTCGGGATCGGTTCCAAAGACCCCATCTCCACTTTCCACTTCGTCTTCATAGATATAAGAATACAGGTAAGGGTATTCCGGCACATTCAGGTTCTCTTCCCAATAAGTCTGATAGGATACCCGATCGTAAAGAGTCTTGTCAATGATCCGCGCTTCCATCAAATGCATCATTTCATGGAGTAAAAGAGTCCGCATGGAACTCCAGGAGTGAACGTCGTAGGATATTACCAGGCTGTCTCCAATCTGACCTCCGGTAGCCGCCGCATTCTCAATGGTGCCTTCCCAGTTACGAACATGTGCCCCGCAAAGATAGAATATCAGGCGATCATAGCTTTTGCCCTTTAGGTCCTCAAAAAATCCCTTCGGGTATTCCGCCAGGCATTGCCGTAAGCGAAGCAGCGTTTTCCCAATGTCGCGGATATTCTCTGCAGGAACCAGATCATAGGTACCTATAAACTCGTCCAGATTTTCTTCGTTATAGTAAATTTCCACCGCATAGTCTTCGCCTATTTCCCTGATTAAAGCATCCACACGATCCTGATCAAAGTCATAATTCTGTTTCTCATAAAAGGCTGCCGGGGTTTCGGCATGAAGCTCTTCTATGTCCCACAGACACAATTCCACAACAGAACGATCTTCGTTACTTACCTGAAACAGCAGCATCTCCTCCCCGCAGGCAAGAAAAGTAAAAGATTAATCCTCTCCATACATGGAAGGGGAAATATATGCGCATAAGCCGCCGTTAGTCATATCGTAAACATAGGCGTTTTCCGTAAAGTGATCCTCCTCGCTGTCATAAATCAGATAATTGGAAAGCAGATGTTTTTCATCAATACCAAAGGCATATTCATTCACATAATCCTTGGTAAAAGCAATTACCTCATCGGGATTTTCTACAGAAGCAAGATACCAGGTATCATCTGAACTGTAGTTTATGTAGCCATCCAGTACATTGCTATATTGCAGGGTAGACTCTTTGACTGCACCAAAGGACCAATCTGACAAGTTCACAAAGGCATTGACAGGATCAAATTCACTGTCTGTCAGGCAAAACAGTGCTTTTCCTTCGCTTTCGCCTACATAGGTGCCACCGTTTGCAGTTCCTTCGGCCTTCACCTCATGCAGAACCTTACCATCCTTATGTAATACCAGTCTGGAATCGTTGGTATAGAACCATAGTTCTCCCTCCTCTGTCACTCCCTGAAGAGCACCGGCTGTCTGGTCATACTCATAAAGAAGCTGAAAATGCTCATCGTAGATTCGATATTCCTTTCCGTACTGATACACTAACACCTGACCATCATTCAAAAGGAGATAGCCATTATCATAACCGCTCACTTCCAGTATCGCCGGTTCTGAGGTACTTTCCAGAGAAAACAACAACAGTTTCATCGTCTGGGCAGATTCCTCCATATATGCAAGCCCTTCGGAATTCTCTTCCGATGCCGCATGGTCGTATGTCGGATGAAAAGAAATTAGAAAATAACCATCTTTCATCCATCCCTGATCTGCGGAATAGCCTTCCATGCCTAAATTCGCAATACGAACAACCCGATCCACCCCAGTAGGTTCCAGAACGACAGAATATTTGTCCTCCTCGAGAGCGGTATCCTGCTCAGCTTCCGAATGTTCACCTGTAGGATTGTTTGAACTTCCTTCCTTTTCCGTCTGAGAAGGAATATCCGTTTGGGATGATTCACAGGCGGTCAAGGTGCCTAACAGCAAAACAACGGCAATCACACAGAGGTGCTTTTTCCCAAAATAGTATCTCATACATTCTTTCCCCTATCTGTTTTTCTTTATGCCTCTCCCACTTCTAATTCAAAAGGGCGCTGCTTTTATCATAAGCAGCACCCCTCAAAGTCATGGAAGCTTAAACGCAGCCATATTCTTTTCAAAAGGCCCGCTCAATGTATATGATATATCTTCATTCTCCAGTTCACGAATAAAAGCTTCGATATATTTCGTATCATTCACAACCTGTTCAAATGTCACACCTATTTTGTCATCTAAGGATATAACTTCCAACATAAGATGACCATCCGTAATAACATCACCTGTTTCTATGTAATGAATCATATCTCCCCACTTTGTCCAGCCAGTATAACTGACCATAAAAGAATCCTGAATACTTGCTGATACACCTTTATTCTGCTGACAATATGCCACTTTCTCCTCAAGTTTGGCAAAACTTTCTGCATTTCTCAACCGTTCAATCATTTTTTTTCCATCATAAATCGCATTCTCCGGCTGAGACTGAAGGATAACCGCTCCCCTCGTCACTGTACAGAGTCTATCCAGTGAAGCATCTGCCATTCTATCCGGATAGCAGACATGGATCGATCTTACAATATCACAGGTAGTATTCGGGCAGCCAACCTCACTCCTGAAATTATGCATAATTTTTGATTGAATCGGCAGTTTCTTATCTCCCCACACCTTATACAACATTCGGAACATAAGTGCAGATAATAGTGTAGCCGGGCTTCCGTCCGAGGTTTTTGCTTTACCCATAAAATCCTTCTGAGAAAATTCAATATGATAATAACAATCTGATGCCCTTTCAGGATTTGTAAACGCTGCCATATAATCGCTCAGAGGTAATTCTCCGTCTTTAATCCGATCATATGCCATAGGCTTTACATCAGGAAGTTTGTCAGAATCCAGATAATCGCGTTCTCCGGCTTCAAGAGGTTCTCCCGGAAGTCTCAAATCTTCCACTGTAAGTCTGACCGAATAGCGTTCTGTAAGATAACAATAGAGAATTGTTCTCATCAATTCAAAAATACCGCATCCACCAGCCAACATATGGCTCACATTCAGACCAATCGTTTTACCTGAGTAGTCTACAGAAACAAGGTGTTCATTAACATCCTGTGAATTGAGTGCTCTCGACTTTCCTGTATTCTCATAAACAACTACCGGTCGTTCATTATCTACAATAAGATATTCTTCTCCTGACCTGACCATCGTTTTCTTAAAATATGGATATCTTGTCATTGCTAAAGCAACAGCTTTTTCAAGATAACAAGAATCCACATCATCTTTTAGCTGCATCAATAATCTAACTGTATAATTCATTCTGCCAATATCATACGGCAGAATGTCACTTGTATATTTAACCATAACTTCCTCCTGATTTATTAATGATTTATATTGTCGTATTTTATTCTGATAACATGTCAGATCATCAAACCCATTTATTTGCAAACCGGGCTCTCTTTGAGTTTCTTGCTTTGTCAATATCGTCCTGACGAATCCATTCTTCAGTAAAACCACACTTGCCACAGACATATCGATCAACCGGGATATAAGTGAAAACCGTCAGACCATTTTCAATATTATTCCCCGTCCCGTATCTGCCGGCATGTCCATCAATAATAAAAACATCACTGCTGCCGCACTTTGGACATATACAACTTTTTTTCATATCATCCCCTCCTCAAATTAGAAGGTACTGTAAAGTTTTACAGCCCTATTTTCTTTAAAACCTTATATTTTTAAGGACTTCACCACTTTTTGCATATAAAAAAGCAATGACCCCCTGTTTTTGTGTATAATGTAAGTAACCAGCTTCAACAAAATACGAAAGG
>JALERM010000067.1 GCA_022764165.1 Eubacterium sp.
AAAATTGATGACAAAAATATGCAAAGATATGCCAAAATATGCCAGAATAAGTGAAAAATGAAGAAAGGTAAAAAGGCTTGAAAAGCCCGAAAATACTGGAAATATGAGAAAAATCAAGATTTTATTTGTTTGCCACGGCAATATCTGCCGTTTTTTAAGAAACGTTGAATTTACGGCAAAAAAACGATATAGGTAATGATGGTTTGGGCCAGTTTTGGGACAAATAAAATAACAAAATGAACGTGACGTAGCTATTGTTCAAAATATAGTCTGAATATAATATTAAGGTTTCCTATTATCACTCTGAAATCTGTTTTCTTCTTGATTTCATTAACTTTATTCTATAGTAACTAACTGAGTAAATATATTGTTGTTCTGTAAAATAAATGGAAACAGTATATATGATATAATGTAGGAAAGTTACTACAGGAAGGAGGAAACGAGATATCTATGCTCAGGATATCTTGTGATTAATATGAAGCGATCTGAAAAAGACATAAGCGTTTCATGCAAGGATTGCATTTTCATTCGGAGATTATCAACTTGCAAGGAAAAAGGAAAGGAATGCAATGATTGTAAAAATGCCTGTTGCTGCAAAAAATGCCTTCCGGATGTATCCGGCAGAAAGGTTCGTTATGAATTACGTCATCATTTTGATGCAGGCATGCCTATTGTAGACTATGTGCACAAGAACAGGCATGATGTGGAAATCGAAACATGTCAGGAAACAAGTAATAATTCCAACTCCCCAGAAATTGAAGAAAAGGTTTCTCTTTCAATGTCAAAAAAACTATTAGTCCCTTTACAGGAAGATGATGATGGACAGATGAGCCTGTTCTGGTGAGAATGATTTAAACAAGCCTGTATGTAATTAAATTGAAAAACTGAATGGAGTATTGCCTATATCCCGGAGAAAGATTTCCCGGGATTATTTTTTTACTTTTTTGATTTGTTTTGGACGCTTTTTTATCAGATAACGCCCATATTATCATTAATCAATGAATTTAGGAGGAGATACTATGCATAAAAAAGGTTTTATAGCATTGATGGTGTCATTCACTCTGGCAGCATCTGCGTTACCGGTAACGGCTGCAGAGAATTCGGATATGCTGGGTAACACAGAATGGATCGTTGCTGATGATATAGAAGAAGTGTCGAAAGCATTATCAGAGAAATTGGATGATACATATTTTGAGGAAGCTGTGATTGACGTTACGAAAAACAGTGTATCTGTGGATGGACAGGTTGTAAGCTCGGAAGTTCTCTTTGGTGAAGATTACAGCAATAATAAGACGGTTGAAGATATCAGAGGATATATCGAAGAAATCGGGTTTGAGGTACAGGAAGAAATGGGCAATAAACTGACCGTTGTATCTCCTTATCAATCCAAACGGATACTTGTTTTTGCTGATGAACTGAAGGATGACTATGGAGCAGAGTCCATCATTTCTTACCCGGAATATCATGAATACATTCTCCAATTCTCTTCGGAAGAAGATACGATGATCGCCTATGAAAGTATCAGAGATAAATACGATTGCTTTGTAGACCGGATACTGACAATGGATAGCCTGTTTACATCGGAGGAAACCAATGCAAAGGGTACTGGTAAAGATGTCGGTAAAACAGAAGAATCTTCAGGACTTAGCTGGGGCCGTGAAGCGATGGATATAGATGAATCGATCCTTTCCGCAGATTATGATAGAGAGATAAAAGTAGCAGTCATCGACAGCGGACTGAGTGCTGAACATGAGATATTCAGCACAGATCGGCTTGATGAAAAAAGTTATGATTTTGTAGAGGCTGTGTCTGACCTTACGGATCCCATCGGTCATGGTACGGCTGTTACAGGGATTATTGAAGAATGTACCCCTGATAATGTCCAGATACTTGCTCTTAGGGTTTTTAATGAGGAAGGTCTGACGACTGACTCCCTGGTATGTACTGCAATCCAGTATGCGATCGATAATCATGCTGATATCATCAATATGAGTTTTGGTGGAACGACTGAAGAGATGAAAGGGATGAAACCATACGATACTCTGATCGATACAGCATATGAGAAAGGTATCTTATGTGTCTGTGCAGCAGGCAACAGGAATGACGATGTGGCAGATATGTATCCAGCAAACAATGAAAAAACGGTTGCTGTTTCAGGACATGACCGTGACTTTAAATTGGCTGACCAGTCAAATTATGGCAGCATGATCGATTTTTCTGCTCCTGGCGAACAGATTCTCTGTGCCTTGCCATCAGGGACAGAAGGAGAACAGTCAGGGACCTCATTTGCGGCTCCCCATGTATCAGCATCCCTTGCATGCATCCTTAGTGCTTATCCAGAAACGAGAACATCCCAGGGGTTATATGAAAAAGCAAAAGAGTTCGTAAAGGATATCGGTGATGAGGGAAAGGATGTAAAATTTGGATGGGGAGTGTTCGATCTATCCGGATTGGAAGGGGATGTTCACGACAAGGATGATGGAGATGGTGAAGAACAAAAACACATCCATGACTATGAAGATGTTGTTGTTCCTCCAACCTGTACAGAAAAAGGTTTTACCAGGCATGTCTGCCGAACATGTCAGGAATCCTATGTGGATAGCGAGACAGAAGCAACGGGACATGTCCATACAGTAGATGAAGAAACTACAATAATGTCAACATGTATACAACCCGGTAAAAAAACTGTGGTAACAAGGTGTATGGATTGTGGTACCGTAGTCCATTCATCTGAAATAGAGATTCCTCTTGCAGGGCATAAAGCAGGAACAGCCACACAGGAGAATGTCCATCCAGCTACATGTACAGAAAACGGATATTATGATTCCGTTGTGTATTGTAGCGTATGCCACAAAGAACTCAGCCGTACAAATGTATTTTCCGGCAAGGCAAAAGGCCATCAATTTGGCTCCTGGATTGAGACAACAGTTGCAACATGCACAGGAAAAGGTTCTAAGAAAAGAGAGTGTTCTGTCTGTGGTTTCACGGAATTTCAGGATGTAAATGCATCAGGCCATGTATGGAATGGTTCTTATACGGTTGATAAAGCGGCTACCTGTACAACGGATGGAAGCCAGTCAATCCATTGTACAAAATGCAGTGCCGTAAAAGACAGCCAGACAATCAGTGCAAAGGGTCATTCCTATACCTATATCAAAGACATCAAACAGCCGACCTGTACGAAAGATGGATATGAAAGGACGTTTTGTGTATGTGAGGATTGTGGCGACACTTACGAATATACGACATATCGTATGCCTGCAAAAGGGCATGTCTGGGATCAGGGAACTGTATTAAGTAAAGCTTCAAAAGAAAAGGAAGGGATCATACAGTATCAATGCACGGTGTGTGGAGATTCTTATCAGACGAAGCTGCAATACAATGGTAGTACCGATTCAAATTCTTCTGCTGTAAGTTCTCCTCAGTTAGCGGGGAATAAGAACACGACAGTGCTCTCTCAGACAGGCGCAGGACATGTCAGTACAGTTACGACATTCGATAACAATGAAAATAAGGATGTGCCTCAAAATGAGGAACAGACAAATACTTCCAATGGAGATGTCATTGTTACACCTTATGGTTTGTCAGAGAGTACAGAAGTAGTAAATGCAGAAATGAGAGAAAATGTTGTGACGGAAGATGAAGGGGTTCCTGCCGAAGATTCAACTACAGTGACAAATCCGGTAATCATCACAGAGGAAAATGCTTCCGGTGTACGGTTATTTGATGATGGTAATGATGGAACAGAAGATATGGAAGATATCGAAGACAACATTCAGGTCATAGAGAATGATGATGAACAGGTTCCCGAGAAAAAAGGGAAACTGTTGATAGTTCTTTTATCACTGCCGCTGATTGCAGCCGCAGTGTGGCTGCTCTATTTCAAACGTATCAAAAAGAAAAGAAAAATGAAAAAAATGAGATTATTCTGATTTCAACAAGCCGCCAGTTATGGCAACTTCGGACTGTAGACAGAGTATATTAATCAAATGAGTTGATGTATATTAATGAAAAAGTATACATCAACTTATTTTTATGTTAACATTAAATGCAAAGAGAATATTTATTCGATGAAATTGATAAATCGAAATTTGGAGGTGTAAAAATGGAGTTTTCAAAAGATGATCTGAAGGAAGCTAAACGACAAATTGACTCAACTTTACATAAGCTAAGGGAAACAATAAAGACATTTGAGTCTAAAAAAAATGCGGAAAGATATAAGTCACAAATTACATTGGCTAAAAGACGCGTAAAAGCCTTTGAGATTGCAAACTGGTTAGTAGAAAACGAATTGGACAAATAGACAGATTCCAGTTTTTCAAGATGACAATAGACAGGTAAATCGATATGTAAAGATAAGGATTCAAATAATACAGCTATGCAAATTTATTAGTTAAATCCATGGCTGTATTATTTTTTTTCTTTGTCTATAGTTTGAAGCCGCCAGTTTTGGCGGCTTGTCTTATCAAAATGAAAAAATCGCCCATATTGTAATGAGTAAAAATGGCAGGATTCAGAAGAGAATGATTCCAGGGGCTATCACTATCAGGAGGTATGGGCATGCAATTCTTTGATCAGACAGAATTTGGTAAACGACTAAAAGAAGTCCGTTTATTGCGTGGATTAACTAGGGAGCAGCTGGCTGAAGCAATCCATATCAGTCAGGAGTATCTGTGTAAGATAGAACAAGGCAGACGATGCTGTAGTGTCTATCTTGTAGTTGCAATTTCATGTCAGTTACATGTGAGTACAGATTACCTTCTACTTGGAAAGGAATCGGAACCTCAGGATAAACTGGAAAAAATCCGCAAAATTGCCGATGAACTGTTTATTACGATTAATACATACTAGCCGAAGAGAGGGAATCAAAAATGAAACTGGTACGATGTGCACCATCAAAGGGGCTTATATGTCCCACGACAACAAAGATCAGCTGAGTATATTATAAAAGAAGAAGATTACAAGTGATAGTTGCTTTACTTTTCTTCTAATTTAATAATTCAGAAAGGATGATGTATGATGAAAAAAACAAAATTTCTTGCATTGATGTCAGCAGTATGCATGACATTCGGATCTGTAGCTCCGTCAATGGTTATGGCTGCATCCACACCTGTAACGAATGTTGTAAAGGAAGGTGCTTTTGATATCACATTAGGTGGTGATGAAATCCAGTCAAATGGGGACAGATATATGCAAGTGGTCTGGGGTAATGGAGGTTTTTATACTATTCAGTTCGATGATGACAAAGATTTCTCATCACCTATTACTAAAAGAAATAGGGATAGAAGAATCGCTTCTTTAAGTACCCACCTCAAGGAAAATCAGGATCATGTGTACTATATCCGCGTGATTAATTCTAACGGTAAGGTAAGTGATGTGATTAAAGCAGATCTTGGTGGTACAGCAGTAGAGAAGGAATCATCTTCAGGAAATACACAGACTCCGTCTGGAGGCGGATCTTCCAGTTTTCCGAGTTTCAACTGGGGTTCCTTCTTTAAATAGGCTAAAGATGGATCAATAGCAAAAAACGACAACAATTTTTATCATTTGGAAAGGCCGGCATTTTGCCGGTTTTTCTTTTTTTTACGCAGGGTAAAAATAAAAATTCGCCCATATTGATACTGATTGTTTGTCAATAACTCATGACTAAAGTCACGATTGTCAGAATTGTATTTCAGAGAAATAGGTAGAAGATAAGGACAATGGAGAATAGGAGATGAGAGAAAAAAATGAACGCTTTTCTAAATTTGTAAATATGGCAGAGAATGGCACGGAAGAAGAAAAGGCTACTGCCAGGAAAAAGATATCGATCTATGTGAATCGGTATGGATTCACAAGAAAAGATATAAGGAACGAGAAAAAAACAATATTTGAGCAGATGTTTTGTCATTCAACCCACGGAGAAATTCTGGAATATGCCAATAATCTGGAAAAAGCAAAGCTGATCGCTGCATTTATTGAGGATAACGAATTCTCTGTACAGGCTTTTTTAAATGACTACAATCATTCAGGACTTGTCAATATGGTAAATGTATGGTTGGAAAGTAAAAGATAGGAGAAAATAGTAGAAAAAAAATCACATATCAATGACTTTTTTAGGATTTTGGAGGAAATGAAACAGATTATTTATAGCACCTTTCTTACTGGATAGAATCTGTTCTGCAATCGATGATAGACAGAACGAACCGGGTTCGTATCCGTATGGAAGGAACCGGAGAAAGAATAATGTCAAATAAGATGGATAAGAAAACAAAGAGAGGAACTAAGCTTTCCTATCGTATTATGATGTATTGTGATAGTAAAATTGAAAAAAGTGGAAATGGCATGATTCGATTTTGGTTCAGGCCGATCCGGTTACTGTACCGGCTATGTCTTTTTGTATGGTATTGTGCTGTGTGGGGCCTTAGCTTCATATGTATCGGATTTTTCCTGCTATTCCATACAGCGGCCTATCAGCATATAGCAGAAACTGCATATGATTCCCTGGCCAGTATGAACGAAGGAACATTCCGGCAGTACAGCAATACAGTATTCCTTGATCAGGATGATAACGTGATCGGGGAAGTTAATTCTGGTAATTATGAATACACAAAAATAGAAGATATCCCCATGAATCTGCAGAATGCCTATATCGCGGCAGAAGACCAGTCTTTCAAAACCCATCAGGGTGTTGATTATAAAGCTACGGTGCGTGCTGCTCTCTCCCTGGTTATCCATAGAGGTAAGATTACGCAAGGAGGATCTACGATCACCCAACAGGTGATAAAAAATAACCTGCTTACACAGGAACAGACATTTACAAGAAAGTTTCTGGAGATATTGATCGCCCCTCAGCTGGAGAAGAATTACAGTAAGGCAGAGATCATGGAGTTCTATTGTAATTCCAATTATTACGGGAATGGTTGTTATGGTGTAGCCAGTGCAGCCCGCTTTTATTTTGGAAAAATTCCACAAGAACTGACATTAGCTGAATGTGCGATGATAGCGGGTATCAGTAACAGCCCCAATAATTACAACCCTGTTGCTAGCATGGAACTTGCTCATAAAAAGCAAAGGAATATACTGGGTAAGATGCTTGAGCAGGGATATATATCCGAAGAACAGTATGAAACTGCTTTGGCACAAGAAATCATAGTCACACAGACAGAAACTTCGCTAGTCAGCACGGCAAATTATATGTGTACCTATGCGATGTATTGTTCCGTACTTGAATTGATGGAGAACCATGGGTTTCATTTCCAATATGTGTTCGATGAACTGGATGATTATCAAACCTATAAGTCTGCTTATGAAGAAGCTTATAAAAAATATGCGTCAGAGATCCGGAGTGGCGGCTATACGATCAAAACTACTTTCTCACAGGAAGTACAGAATATCCTGCAGGCATGTGTTGATCAGGGGTTATCAGGTTTTCAGGATTTGCAGGATAATGGGAAATATGCAATGCAGGGAGCTGCTGTCTGTATCGATAACAGGACAGACTGTGTGGTTGCTATCGTTGGTGGAAGAGGAACCACTGACGAATATAATCGGGCATTTTTATCAACCAGGCAGCCAGGTTCTTGTATCAAGCCATTACTTGTATATGCTCCGGCACTTGATCAGGGCCTCATACAGCCATCATCATTGTACATGGATAAACAAGTATATGCAGTAGAAGGTGATACAGACAGTTACAGTCCACAAAATGCAAATGGCAGATATCTGGGATCGATGAGTATCAGAGAGGCAGTAGATCGATCTACAAATACGGTCGCATTTCAGGTATTCCAGGAAGTCGGTATCCCCAGAGGGCTTGGATACTTGGGTAAGATGAGATTTTCATCTCTTCATGTATCTGATTATGCATCCCAGTCTCTTGCCCTTGGTGGCTTTACGAATGGGACGAGAGTGGTTGATATGGCAAAAGGCTATGCAACTTTGGAACATGCGGGACAATACACAGGAAAAACCTGCCTGCGTTCGATCAGTCATGAAACACTGGGAACTGTTTATGATTATGTGAATGAAAAGACGGAACAGATATACTCTCAGGATACTGCATTTATCATGTCCGATATCCTTCAGGGCGTATTTCGAGAAGAATATGGCACGGCTCATCAGCTAACGTTTGATCAGATAGCAGCAGGAAAGACAGGAACGACAAACAGCAACCGCGATGCCTGGTTCTGTGGGTATACTGGATATTATACCACTGCTGTCTGGGTTGGAAGAGATGATAATGGTACGGTAAAAGACATGACTGGGAGTAGTTATCCTGCAAGGATATGGGTACAGTTTATGGAAAACATACATGGAGGCTTGGAACCATTGGATTTTACAGTTCCAGAGACCATTGAGTATCATAACATCACAGAAAATGGCGATCTTGGTGATGAAATATATAGTAAAGATACTCTCAATGAAAGTCTTTGTGTTTATGACCGAAGGCCATCAGGATATGATTACTTATCCTTGCAGGCACAGGCAGCAAAAGAACAGTCAGATAATGAAAAATGGATGAAAAAAACAATGAATGAGGCGGAAAAAGCTGTTTCTGAGTTTGAGTCATATGAAATTTACAGCATTGATACGGCATTATCACTGGATCCTGTGTATGCAGAAGTATTGGAAAAGATCTATGCCATCCCGGATGAGTATGTACAGTCAGGATATCTGGAAAGGGCTGCAGATAAATACCAGACATTATCAGGCGACCTTCTTTCCATCTGGAAAAAACTTATTGAAGAAAAAGAAAAGGAAGACAGGAAGCAGATATCTTATCAGAATGAGATCACTGCTGAAGAACAGATAGAGGAAGCTTATGATAATCTTCATCTACGACGTCTGGCATACATGGATTGGTACATTGTCCGTCTGGAAGAGAGGAAATATAACACAGATACAACACATCGTCTGCTCAATGACGCAAGAAGATATCTGAATAACCTGTCAGGTTATCAAGAATATGATTATTACGCTGTCAGGCTCGATGAATTAGCTGCCTCTATCTCCAGGCTGCCAACAACTATCCCATCTCCGACTGTTCCGGAAAACAGCATGGATGTGATACCTGATAAGGAAACATACGAGGAACCAGATCAACCAGTGGTCAGTCCAACCCCGTCAGTGATCACTCCAGTACCAGACCTGCCACCTGATGAGTGAAAAAGCAGCCTTTTGGCTGCTTTTTCCATTCATTATTTGCCAATGTAAAGTCCTGTCGATGCAATTTTTCACTCTTATTTTTCGTAAGATGCAAAAAGATACGGCTTAAAAAATCATATAAAATATATTCAGGAGGTGAAAAGGATATGTTAGAAAACCCGATCGATGATATTAAAGGTGTTGGGAGCAAGAGTACCGAAGAATTTCATAAAATGAAGATCGATACACATAAAGATCTGTTGGAGCATTTTCCTATCCGTTATGAATATTATCCCGAACCTGTTCCCGCTAAAGATTTTTTTCCGGCAAAAACAACGGCTATTCGTCTTATTCTCAAAACTATGCCATTACCTGCAAGAACCGGAAACGGGCATTATATCCGGTTAAGATTTGAACAACGTACCCTGATGCTCATATGGTTTCACAACCCTTATATCAATCGGTTGCTTTCCCTGAATCATGAGTATATTTTCCGGGGTACGATTTCTATGAATGCGGATGGCTCCTATATCATGAGTTCCCCTGCTTTTTATACGCCCGAGCAGTATATTGCCTGTCAGGGTAATTATGAACCAGTGTACAGACAGACAAAAAATCTCCGGACAGGAAAGATACAAAAAGCCATCTGTGAGATCAGGGATGAGATCCCTTTTCTGGAAGATCTGACTCCCGAAGGTTTTCGCCGGAGGTTTTCCCTGATGCCTTACGCAAAAGCAGTGGAAACCCTTCATTTCCCATCATCTGAGAAACTGATACAGGATGCGAGGCGGTCGATCTGTATGATGGAGTTATATGGATATCTGTATCAGGTGCATCAGATGAAAAAAAAGATCAAACGGTTTTCCGTATTGGTGCTGTACAGCAGGTCAGTCTTCCGTTTTCACTGACGAAAGATCAGCAGGATACCTGGGAGCAGATTCAGGCAGATTTCAGGACTGGTTATCAGATGCGCCGGCTGGTACAGGGAGATGTAGGAACTGGTAAGTCTATGATCGCATTTTTATCCATGATCGCCATGGCACAAAATGGTTATCAGAGTGTGCTGCTTGCACCTACTGAGATACTGACCCAACAGCATTATGATTCACTGTACAGACTGTTGGAGATAAATAAACTGCAGCAGTTGTATCAGCCCGTATTATTGACCGGTTCAACGCAGAAAAAGGAATCTGTATATCAGAAGATCATGAATGGAACAGCCCGGATGATCATTGGTACGCATGCAGTACTGAATGAAAAATTACAGTTTCATGCGTTGGGTCTGGTCATTACAGATGAGCAGCATCGGTTTGGAGTGGCTCAGAGAAATGCATTGGCATCCTATGGGTATGCCCAGGATATCCGCCCGCATATTCTGGCAATGAGTGCGACTCCTATTCCAAGGACCTTGTCCGGGATCCTGTATGGGGACATGGATATTTCCATCATCAGATCAAAACCGGAAGGGAGGAAGCCTGTGAAAAATTGCCTGATATCAGATAAAAAGCGGGCCGCTGGATGGTCGTTTATCAATAAAGAAGTAAAAAAAGGAAGACAGGCATACATTGTCTGTTCCATGGTGGATGAAAACGAGAACAACTTGGTAAGCGTTACTCAGTATAAAGGGCAGCTGGCATCCGTTTTTCCTGAAATCCGGGCAGAGATTCTATTTGGCGGTATGGCACCGAACGAAAAAGGAACCATCATGCAGCAGTTTAAAGATGGGGCAGTGGATGTACTGATATCAACAACGGTGATCGAGGTAGGTGTGAATGTCCCCAATGCTACAGTCATGATGATTGAGAATGCCGAGCGTTTTGGACTAGCCCAGCTGCATCAGCTGAGAGGAAGGATCGGTCGTGGATGCGAACAATCATACTGCATTTTTGTACAGGGAGATGGGAAAGAGGAGAGTGAACGTTTGGATTTCATAGCACATACCAATGATGGATTCCTGATCGCTGAAAAAGATCTGGCACTGAGAGGGGCCGGGGATCTGACAGGGACCATGCAGAGTGGACAGAAGAAATTCCGTATTGCTGACATCTATACGGATGTGGACTATATCAATCAGATCAATGAGTATCTGAACAAGGAAGGGATAGAACATGCAGAATAAGCTGATTAAAAGAATCCATGACTGGGAAAAACAATACACCAGTGCAACAGATGAAGAATTACAGGAAGAAACAAGGAACTTAAAAAATAAGATCCATAAGAAGAATATCTTTCAGCTTCTCCCACAGGTATATGCGTTGGTGGGAGAAGCTTCAAAACGGGTACTTGGTATGTATCCATATGATGTCCAGTTTCTGGGAGCAATCTCCCTTGCCAGAGGCGAGATCGCTCAGATGCGGACTGGGGAGGGGAAAACCCTGGTCGCAGCTATGCCTTCCTTCCTGTATGCGTTATTTCAGAAAGGGGTACATGTAGTAACTGTCAATGATTATCTTGCTAAAAGGGATGCTGAGCAGATAGGGAAGATACATACATTTTTGGGACTTTCTGTTGGAGTCGTGCTACATGATATGGACCAGGAACAAAGAAGAGTGGCTTACCAGTGCGATATCACATATGTAACGAACAGCGAACTGGGGTTTGATTACTTACGTGATAACATGGTAATGAATATCAAAGATCGTGTTCAGAGGGGATTTTTTTACTGCATCATCGATGAAGCAGACTCGATCCTGATCGATGAGGCACGTACCCCGTTGATCTTGTCTGGAAGTGGTGAAAACACAGATGAGATTTATCATTCATGCGATGATTTTGTGCGTACACTGAAAAAAGGAAGCGTATCCAGAGAAATGGACAGGTCCGCTTATATGTTGGGCTTGGAAGTCACGGAAGATGGAGACTTTATTATCAATGAGAAGGATCATTCCGTTTATCTTACTGCTTCAGGCATAAAAAAAGCGGAGGATCATTTCGGAATCCCAAACCTGAACACCGAGGTGCATGCAAGGTTGTATCATGCGATACAAATGTCTCTGCAGGCATATCATCTCATGAAAAAAGACTGTGATTATATGGTGTCAGATGATATGGTCTATATTGTGGATGAGTTTACCGGGCGTGTGATGGATGGAAGACGGTACTCAAATGGACTTCATCAGGCATTGGAAGCAAAAGAACATGTGACTGTCCAGACAGAAACAAAGACATATGCTTCTGTGACTTACCAGCATTTTTTCAAAAAATACGAAAAAATATCAGGTATGACAGGCACAGCAGATTCAGACAGGAGGGAATTCTGGTCTGCTTATCATCTCATGGTAAAAAAGATACCGACTAACCGGCCAGTGATACGCCAGGATGATGATGACCGGATATTCCAGAAAAAAGAAGAGAAATTTACGAATATCACCGCAGAGATCAAGCTTGCCTATCAAAGGAAACAGCCGGTCCTTGTTGGAACGGCTGATATCATCACTTCAGAATTAATGAGTCAGATGCTGACGGATGAGGGGATCCCTCATCAGGTCCTGCATGCCAAATATCATGAAAGAGAAGCAAGGATCATAGAAACTGCCGGCCATGCGTGTTCTGTGACGATTGCGACAAACATGGCCGGGCGTGGGACAGACATCAAGCTGGATCCGGAAGCCAAAGAAGCAGGCGGTTTATATGTGATCGGAACGGAACATTTTGAGTCAAAACGTATTGATGACCAGTTAAGGGGAAGGTCCGGAAGGCAGGGGGATCCGGGGCGGAGCATTTTTTTTGTATCATTAGAAGACAAATTATATAGGATGCAAAAAGATATAATCCCTCTTGAAAACAGATATGGCAATAAGAGGAATAAAGAACGGATGGACCGTATCCAGAAAGCTACTGGCCTTAACTATTTTGGACAGAGGAAATCATTATTGGAGTATGGAACGGTAGATGATATCCAGAGGGAGATGTTCTACAGGGAAAGAAACAGTATCCTTGAACAAGGGATTTCTGAACAGGGGGTTTCTGACCTCATTCGGCTGTCAGCAAAAAAGATCAATAGAATGATAAAAGCTAATGGGAGAGAAAAATCATTGGCTGAATTCCGTTCCTGGCTGAATGACGACATGGCTACCTTGCCGGAACAGATGGATGCCCGTAAGATTGAGCGGTTGATTGGAAACTTTTACCGGACCAGGCATAAAGAAGCCAACTGGAATGAGGCGGATATTGTAAAGGAATGCCTTACCTGCATGGACTGGCTGTGTGTGAAACATATGGTATCCCTTCACCAGCTTCTTCCGATTTGCCGGATACAGGCATTAGGGCAGAGGAATCCCCGGTCTGTGTACAGGAGGGAAGCGTTTGCCCTGTATGAAGAATTCTTGTCTGAGATCGCATACATGACATTGGGACAGTTATTCCACAGCAAGCCTAAGAGTTCGAGGTCATGTTTCACACTGTGTGCGGATAAAATTATCCGCTTAACAGATGTTCCTATGTAATGATTTTTTCTTCGAATCTCACCACTATTTTTACTTAGCATGGTTTTTATAAATTATTAATAGACTGATTTCAGACTTTGATTTTGAAATCAGTCTTTTTATTGCAAAACTCACACAAGAAGTGTGTGTAACTATGACTTCTTGTTTCTTCCGTTTTTTTCTAATATATATTAAAATTTAGTTACATATCACAGAGATAGGAATGTATATATGGAAACATCTAAAAAGATAAAAATGTATCGATTACAAAAACAAATCACTCAGGAAGAATTAGCAGAAGCAACAAACCTATCGAGTTCCTATATTTCTCAGGTTGAGAGTGGTAAGAAGATGATGGGACGTGTGGGTCTTGAAAAGGTTGCCACGGCGTTAGATGTGTCTATGGTGGATTTACTTGATGATAATGTTGCTAGTAAAAATACAAAAAAAAATCAGATTATGATAGAAGTTTCAGATTGTGATGAATATGAGATGAATATCATTTATGATACAGTAATACATTTGAAAAAAGCACTACGGAATAATAGGAGATGATTGTATATATTGATAATAAAACAATTTATCAGTCGATAAAAGCACATTTTATAATGTCGAAAAATGTATTTTTATGAGCTGATAATAAGATAAAAAGACGAGAAAATAAATGATTATTGTTTTACCAAGTTTCAAATGGAGAAGATTCCAGAATGGTATTGGAACTACATCCCCATATCTCTGTGAACTGGGCGTTTCAGGGTATCATAGGCAATGCCCTGAAACGCCCAGAAAATCTGGAATATTTTCCATTTCTCCATTTAATCTAACATTCTCCAATTAAAGTCTGGAACAAACAGATTATGCTTAATATACAATGGGTACTTTGTATATCTTTGAGAGAAGACTCTAATGGAATAATTGAATGGAATATCATTTCTGTGTTCGTTTTTGAGAGATTATATTAATATATCTGCTGAAGATATTACCGAGAGGAAGAATTCGGCTCAATATTTTTTTATATTCTGTTTTATTTATGGACAGGATTTTGTCAGCACTATGCTTTGGGATTTGTCAAGTTAACACTACAAAAAACGAAAAGGATATTATTTATGAGAGTATCACAAATTGATGTTTATGAAGGTATTAATAATTATCATTGTACATATGGCTATGCTCCTTCGATCCAAGACCTTGCGATTTATATTGATGCGGATAACATGATGCAGGTTAGAACATGGCTAAAGATTCTTCAAAATGAAAATAAAGTGATGTGCGATGGCAGGAGGACATTGCGCACCGTGGATATCAGATATGTTGACGAACGGTCTGATGTTGATGTTTATGATATAAAATTGGAAATGACCAAATTACAGCAGAAAGTATATGAGTATCTGGTCATGTATATCAAAATGAACTGTTTTGCACCATCGAAGAAAGAAATTAATGCCTATTTGGGAAACAAGGAAAAATCTGGTCACAGTACAGCTATATTATTGCAGAAACTAAACTGTCTTGGTGCAATCAAGCTGGGGCCTTCCTGTATGCATAGGACGATACATGTTATCGGCCTTAATGCAAGGGTCGTTAGAAATTCTTAAGATAATCATCTATGGGTGATCGAATTTGTACATGATTTGTAAAATATGTTCTCCTGCAAAAATTCATTATTTTGACAAATAAGGTATAATTTACGTACCGTAAATAAAAAGGGAAAATGTGATATGAGAAAAGGGAAGTAATACATATTCGCTTCTTATATGGTTATGCGTTATTATTACGTGATATCAATGGGTGTAATGAATGGTTAATTGGATTCCTTACACATTGAACAATATATTGGTGCGCATTCCCCTTCCTCTACGAAGTAGGTAGGGGTTAGCACTCTTAGTTTTTTACTGGTCATCTTTAGGTATACAGTTGTTTTTGTATCTGTAATCCTTTTACAACATGCAAACTGCCAACTTTTTTAAAACAGAGTATACTGAGATTGATACAACAAGATGAAATATGTTGTTATGACGTTCGAAAGGAGATGCGACTGATGGCAAACAAAGCGATCCAGTATACAATATACCCTGACGAGAAGCAGAATGAACTGTGCCAGAAGACCTTTGGATGTGTCCGATTTGTATATAACCAGATGCTTTCTGTCCAGCAGGACAGGCATAAGGCAGGGGAAAGGCATCTGTCCAAGGTAGATGCCAATGCATATTGCAACCATAACCTCAAGGCAGCGTATCCCTTCTTAAAGGAAGTCGATAAGTTTGCACTTACCAATGCCATTTACCATTTATCCGATGGATATGACAGGTTCTTCAGGCATATAGCAAAGTTCCCTAAATATAAGCGTAAGCATAAGGCAAAAAAATCTTATACTACCAATTTTACCAATGGGAATATCGAGGTCGGAGATGGCTATATCAAACTTCCAAAGCTTGGCAGAATAAGGGCAAAGATCCATCGAAGACCTGAGGAAGGATGGAAGGTCAAATCTGCGACGGTCACACAGAACCGTGACGATACTTATCAGGTATCCGTACTCTTTGAGTATGAAGCAGAGAGAACTTGCGCAACAGTAACGGAAGAGACTGCCATAGGTTGTCATTCAGCACTTTATTTGATGCCGATTTCGGAGAATTAAATGAGAAGAATTTTTGCCTTTATTTGATGGTATGTTGTCCATACTTGGAAGTCAAGGCTTCCCTTAAGCGGCTAAAGGCCTGGACTTCCAAGTATGGACAACATGAAAAGTAGTCAATCGGCAAATTGAATGAGTGTGCTTCGCCCTCCAATTAATTCTACGGAAAACCCCTATTTTTAGCATCATATAAAGTGCAGAATAACAATAGGTCTGGATTATAAATCAGATGGTCTGTACACAGACAGCAATGGCGGCACATGCGGGATGCCGAAATATTACCGCAGATCCGCTGCCAGACTTGCCCGTGCACAACGCAAACGGAAGCACATGGTCAAAGGGAGCAATAACTATGAAAAACAACGTAAACGAATCGCCAGGATCCACAGACGGATAGCTAACCAGAGAAAAGACTTCCTGCACAAAGAGTCTGCTGCGATAGCCAAACAGTATACGTGCGTGTGCGTGGAAGATCTTAATATGAGAGCTATGTCCAACCGTGGCTTTGGTAATGGGAAATCCACTTTGGATAATGGTTATGGGATGTTCATGCAAATGCTGGCCTATAAGCTGGAAGACAGAGGCGGACGCCTCGTGAAAGTAGATAAGTATTATCCATCCAGCCAGATCTGTTCCTGCTGTGGAGCAAGACATCCGGAGATGAAGGAACTGAAAAGACGTGTCATGGAATGCCAGTGTGGGAATCGGATGGACAGGGACCATAATGCGGCAAAAAATATAAAAACAGAGGGACTTCGACTGCTGCCAGCATAAGAAGGACAAGATATCGTAGGTGAGGAACTCGCC
>JALERM010000075.1 GCA_022764165.1 Eubacterium sp.
GAGAATGGGCTTCCAGAAGAATCACCACAAAAAAAGGAGCTTTATTCTCCACCATGTTTTTGGGCATTCTGATTTTTGTAGATGACTATTTTAACTGTCTGACAGTAGGAACGGTTATGTGCCCTGTCACAGACAAGCATAGAATCAGCCGTGCAAAACTTGCTTATATCATTGATGCCACAGCTGCACCGGTATGTATCATTGCACCGATTTCCAGCTGGGCAGCTGCTGTCGGTTCTTCTCTTCCGGAAGACTGCGGTATTGACGGATTTTCTCTGTTTTTACGGACAATTCCGTTCAATCTGTACGCACTGCTGACTTTGCTGTTTATGGTAGTTCTGACTGCTACAAACACAGACTTCGGAGCCATGGCAAAATATAACGCAGCAATAAGAAATGGCAAAGAAGAGTTATCTGCCGGAGAAGAAAATATTGCTGTTACCGGTAAGGGGAAAGTAAAAGATCTGATTCTACCGATTGCCTGCCTGATTCTTCTCTGTATCAGCGCTATGCTGTATACCGGAGGTATTCTGGAAGGTGCCGGTATCGCAGAAGCATTTGCCAACTGTGATTCTTCTCTGAGCCTGGTACTTGGTTCTTTCTTCACACTGGTATTTGTATTTTTCTTCTATCTGCTGAGAAAAATCATCACTTTTAAAGAATTTTGCGACAGCTTTGTACAAGGATTCAAGGCTATGACACCGGCCATTATGATTTTGTGTCTGGCATGGACATTATCCGGTATCTGTTCTGCTGATTATCTGGCACTTGGCAATTTCGTAGGAAATGCAGTAGCAGGAAATGCTCTGATCGGTGTTCTGCTTCCGGCACTGTTTTTTGCAGTTGCACTGGGACTGGCTTTTGCAACCGGAACCTCATGGGGTACTTTCGGTATTATGATTCCGATCGTTGTTGCTGTTGTTGGTACAGGAAATGTTTCCCTGCTGGCAATGAATGTAGCTGCTGTACTGGCAGGAGCTGTATGTGGAGACCATATTTCTCCGATTTCCGATACAACGATTCTGGCATCTGCAGGAGCACAGTGTAATCATATTAACCATGTTTCCACACAGATTCCTTATGCAATGACCGTTGCTGCCTGCTGCCTGGCAGGATATCTGGTGGGTGGTATTACTGGAAATGGATGGGTAGCCCTGATCGTAGGACTTGCTGTTGAACTTATTATCCTGGCTGTTATTTGTAAGAAAAACCGCCAGAGAGCATAAGATTCTGCACTGGTTTTTCATTTTCTCTATACAAAAAAGTTTACGCCCAGACCCAGAAATTTGTTGATTTCTGGGTCTGGGCAATTATTTTTCATGTATAGACCCAACCATTAGTTCCAATTAACTCTGTGACCAGCAACACGCTTCGCAACACACAGAAAGGAATACATTATGGAGAATAAAAATCACATGGAGCATCCAAGCAAAACTTTCATGCGTCCCATCGCCCATATCCGCAGCAATTTTCCTTCCAAGTTCGGGATTCCAAGACAAAGCGGCATCGTGACTTCTCTGAAATCTACCATCGTCTTTGAACCGGAATTCCGCAATCCGGAAGCACTGCGGGGACTGGAAGAATTTTCACATATCTGGCTAATCTGGGAATTTTCCCAGTCAGCCCGTTCTTCCTGGTCGGCAACCGTGCGCCCGCCCCGTCTCGGCGGTAATGAAAGAAAAGGTGTCTTTGCCACCCGCTCCCCTTTCCGTCCCAATCCTATCGGCCTGTCCTGCGTTCACTTAGACAGCATCGAATGGGATACACCTCAGGGTGCCGTCCTGCATGTTTCAGGTGCCGATCTGATGGACAAGACACCGATCTACGATATCAAACCATATATACCTTATGCTGACTGTCATCCGGAGGCTACCGGAAGCTTTGCACAGCAGCATAAAGACGATGTCTTATCTGTAGAGATTTCAGAACGCTGGATGTCCGTCATACCAGAAGAACACAGAGACGCAGTCATCGGCATACTGGAACAGGATCCACGACCGGCCTATCACCATGACGAAAACAGAATTTACGGATTTCCCTACGCCGGAATGGAAATCAGATTTCAGGTACATGGAAATACTGCAGAGATATGCGAGATACAAACAATTTAAAAATTTCCCCGGGGATTTTTACATTCTCCCCGGGGAATCTTATTACAGAGGTGCGCAGATGTATCGTGTCATGCAAAGCATGACGCGCACCTCGCAGCAAGTACGCCGAGGCGTACTTGATTTAGAAAAGTGTTTTAAACCGTCTCATTGCCTCCACGGTATTTTCATAGGTTCCAAAGGAAGTCAGACGGAAGTAGTTTTTACCATTCTCTCCGAATCCGGCTCCCGGTGTTCCTACCACCTGGATGTTTTCCAGCAGGTAGTCAAAACAGGTCCAGGAATCCATACCGTTCGGACATTCAAACCAGATGTATGGTGAGTGTTTGCCGCCGTAGAAACGGATTCCCAGTTCGGTCAGAGTATCAGCAATCACTGCTGCATTCTTTTTGTAGTATTCCAGATTTTCCTGACATTCTCTGATACCTTCTTCTGAAAATACAGCGGCTGCCCCATGCTGTACAATGTAAGAAGTTCCATTGTATTTGGTGCTCTGGCGGCGGTTCCACATAGCATTTAATGACATCTCTACACCGGTAGATGACTGGAATACCAGTTCTTTCGGAACTACGGTATAACCGCAGCGGGTTCCTGTAAATCCTGCTGTCTTTGACAGAGAGCAAAATTCAATGGCACATTTCTTTGCACCTTCAATGGCATAAATACTTCTTGGCAGTTCCGGATCTGCAATAAATGCTTCATATGCAGAGTCAAACAGGATCACGGCTTCATTTTCCAGTGCATAATCTACCCATTCTTTCAACTGCTGCTTATTGTAGCATGCTCCGGTGGGATTGTTCGGAGAGCAGATATATATCACATCTACATGCTGACTGTGATCCGGCATCGGAAGGAAATCATTTTCCGCATTGCCGGAAATATAGGTTACTTTATTTCCAAACATGGTGTTGGAATCCACATACACCGGATATACCGGATCCGGAATCAGGATTACATTTCCTTCTCCAAATAATTCAGTAATATTTCCGGTATCACTTTTAGCACCGTCAGAAATAAAGATAGCTGCCGGATCTACATCAATGCCATTACGCTTATAATAACCGGCAATAGCATTTCTTGTCTCTGCGTATCCCTGCTCCGGTCCATATCCTTTAAATGTATCTGTAGATGCCATGGCATCCACACCTTCATGAAGTGCTTTCAATGCACATTCGCAGAGAGGACGGGTTACATCACCGATTCCCAGACGGATTACCGGTTTGTCAGGATTCTTTTCTGTATAAGCGGCAGTGCGGTGAGCAATCTCTGCAAAAAGATAGCTGTCCTTCAGCTGCAGATAGTTTTCATTTAACTTTGGCATGATTCATTGTTCCTTTCATCACAGTTTTTCTCGTAATAGTTCATTTACTTTAGCAGGGTCAGCCTTGCCTTTCATTTTCTTCATGACCTGTCCCACAAGGAAACCGAGTACTTTTTCTTTTCCACTGTGGAACTCCTCCACGGTCTTCGGATTGGCAGTCAACACCTCATCCACAGCAGCCTCAATCGCTCCGCTGTCGGATACCATCAGCAGTCCATGCTCCTTCATATAGGCAACAGGTTCCACATCTTCATCCATGATATGGCCAAACACTTTTTTGGCATTCTGCTGATTAATTTTACCATCTTCCACGGCCAGAATCAAATCGGCCAGATGCTTTGGCGTAAAAACAAGATCTTCCGGTTCCATAGATTTTTCTTTCATCAGACGCATGGTCTCACCCATCAGCCAGTTGGCTGTCTTCTTGGGATTGCCGCAGAGACCTGCGGTCTCCTCGAAGATATCTGCCAGATGTTTGGACTGTGTCAGGATATTGGCATCATAGGCAGACAGTTCATATTCTTTTTGATATCTTGCAGATTTTTCTTCCTGAAATTCCGGCTGACGGCTCTTAATCTGTTCCATCCATTCGGTGGAAATACTGATCGGCTGTAAATCCGGATCCGGGAAATAACGGTAATCTTTCGCATCTTCTTTGGAACGCATGGCATGGGAAGATTCCTTGTTGTCATCCCAGCGGCGGGTCTCCTGAACCACTTCACGGCCTTCTTCCAGAAGCTCGAACTGACGTTCTCTCTCCCCGTCAATGGCATGTGCGATTGCTTTAAAAGAGTTCAGGTTTTTCATCTCAGTTCTGGTTCCGAATTCTGTGCTTCCCACCTCTCGCACGGAAAGGTTGACATCGGCACGCATAGAACCTTCCTGCAGCTTACAGTCAGATACACCCAGATACTGGCAAATCATGCGCAGCTTTTCCAGATAGGCAATGACTTCTTCCGATGTTCTCATATCCGGTTCTGACACAATCTCAATCAACGGAACACCGCTTCGGTTATAATCCACCAGCGAGCAATCTTCCCATTCATCATGAATCAATTTACCGGCATCTTCCTCCATATGCATCTCATGAATCCGGATTTTCTTCGGTCCTCCCGAAGTCTGGATTTCCAGCCAGCCATCATGGCAGATGGGCAGATACAGCTGTGAAATCTGATAGTTCTGCGGGTTATCCGGGTAGAAATAATTTTTTCTGTCAAACCGGCAATACTGATTGATCTGGCAGTTTGCCGCCATGCCCAGTGCAAGGGCATATTCCACTACTTTTTTATTTAATACGGGAAGGGAACCCGGCATACCGGTACATACCGGACAGGTATGGGTATTGGGGGCTCCTCCGAATCGGGTAGAACAACCGCAGAAAATTTTAGTTTCTGTGGCCAGTTCCACATGTACTTCAAGACCAATAACGGTTTCATACTGTTTTGCCATCACATTTCCTCCTTTTCCCAGGCCATTGGAAATGGTCCCCGCAGAACTTCAAAAGCTGCTGCAGCTCGGAGTATTTTCTTTTCCTGGAAGCAGTCACCGATGATCTGCATACCCACCGGAAGTCCCTGACTGTCTTTTCCACAGGGAAGACTCACTGCCGGAAGGCCTGCCAGATTGACTGCTACGGTATAAATATCGCTCAGATACATCTGCAGAGGATCACTGAGACTTGTACCGATCTTCGGTGCAGTCGTCGGTGCCGCCGGAGCAAGGATACAGTCATATTTTGCAAACGCATCGTCAAATGCTTTTTTAATCATTCCTTTTGCTTTCAATGCCTTCAGATAATAAGCATCATAATAGCCGGCACTCAGCACAAAGGAACCCAGAAGAATTCTTCGTTTAACCTCTTCACCAAAACCTTCTGCACGGCTCTTTTTATACATTTCATGAAGTTCTGTGGCTTCCGGGCTGCGATAGCCATACTTGACGCCGTCAAATCGTTCCAGGTTGGAACTGGCCTCCGCGCAGGCAATAATATAGTAAGATGGAATCACATAATCCACCATACCCAGGGAGAAATACTCCACCTGGGCACCATGCTGACGCATCAGTTCCATCGCATCTGTCAGTGCTTTTTTTACCTCTTCATCGGTTCCTTCAGCAAAATACTCTTCCGGAACACCGATTTTCATACCTTGCATGCCACCGGAAACCAGTTCTTCCCAGGATTCCAGAGTCTGCCCGGAGCTGGTACTGTCTTTTTCATCATGACCGGCAAGCACTTCAAATAAGGCTGCACAGTCTTTTACATTCCGTCCCACCGGACCAATCTGATCCAGAGAGGATGCATAAGCGATCAGCCCGTAACGGGAAACTCTTCCATAAGTAGGTTTCAGTCCTGTCACACCACAGTAAGCCGCCGGCTGACGGATGGAACCACCGGTATCAGAGCCCAGTGCCAGTACTGCTTCTCCTGCAGCAACAGCCGCACAGGAGCCGCCGGAAGATCCACCGGGAACATGCTCCGTATTCCACGGATTTCTGGTCACACCGAATGCCGAGGTCTCCGTTGTACTTCCCATGGCGAATTCATCCATATTGGTTTTACCCAGAACGATCATTCCTGCTTCTTCCAGTCGTTTCACTGCTTCCGCATCAAATGCAGGCACAAAATTTTCCAGAATTCTGGAAGCACAGGTGGTTTTCTGTCCCTTTGTACAAATGTTATCTTTCACAGCAATCGGTACACCGGCTAAAGGTCCCTGATATCTGCCGCTTTGAATTCCTTCTTCTACTTCCTGTATTCTTTTTTCTAATTTATCGTCATCAACAGAAAGAAATGCATGTACCTGCGGTTCCATCTTCTGCATTTGCTCTCTGTATCCTGATACAGCCTCTTTCACACTGATCTCACCGCTCCGGATTTTCCGGCTCAGTTCCAGAGCAGATAACTGCAACATATCCATAAGTTTCCCTCCTTATACGGTCTTCGGCACCACATACTGACCGTCTTTTTTCCGCGGTGCATTGGCCAGTGATTCCTCACGGCCGTCTCCATTTGTCACAACATCTTCACGAAATACATTGACTTCCGGAAGAATGTGTACCAGAGGTTCTGCCTCATCTGTGTCCAGTTCATTCAGTTTTTCTACATAATCCAGTATTTTTTCCATTTCATCCATGGCTTTCTGTCTCTCCTGCGGGCTCAGTGCCAGCTTTGCGAGAATTTCCACATTATCCATGGTCGCATCATCTATTTTCCTGCCGCTCATCCCTAAAACTCCTTTCACATTACGGTTCCAGTCTGCTCATATCTCTCGGGAACAGGCAGGCCTCTCTTACGTTGTCTTCTCCCAGAAGCTGCATGGTCAGTCGCTCCAGACCGATTCCAAGTCCTCCATGAGGAGGCATACCGAATTTGAAGGCATCCAGGTACTGCTCCAGTCCCTCCGGAGTCATTCCCTTTTTCTCAATTTTCTTCAGCAGTTCCTCATAGTCGTGAATTCGCTGACCACCGGTAGTAATCTCCAGCCCTTTATAGAGAAGGTCAAAACTCAGTGTATATCTTTCATCTTCCGGATCATCCATCGCATAAAATGGACGTTTCTTGGAAGGATAATGGGTTACAAATACAAAATCCGCATCGTATTCCTCTTTAAAATATCGTCCGATCAGCTCTTCTTCTTCCGGTTCCAGATCGAAGGGGTTACGGATTTTGCGATTATATTTCTCAGAGACAAGACGTTTTGCTTCATCAAATCTCACATATGGAATTTTTTCCACATTTGGCAGCGTAATATTCAAAAGCTTCAATTCTTTTGCATATTCCTGTTCCAGAAGTTTCATGGTGTACTGCAAAAATCCAGTTTCCATCTCACAGATATCCATAAAACTTTTGATATATCCAAGTTCAAAGTCCAGACTGGTATATTCGTTCAGATGTCTTCTGGTATTATGTTTCTCTGCACGAAATACAGGACCGGTTTCAAACACACGGTCAAACACACCCACCATCATCTGCTTATACAACTGAGGGCTCTGCTGCAGAACAGCAGGACGATGAAAATAGGAAAGTTTGAACATATTTGCTCCGCCTTCAGCACTTTTTGCACCGATCTTCGGCGTATGAATCTCGGTAAATCCCTGGTTGTAAAGAAAATCACGGAACCCTCTCACCAGAGCTTCCTGAATACGGAACTTTGCACGCTCACGTACATTTCTAAGAGAAAGCGAACGTCTATCCAGTTTCGCTTCCAGAGAAGTATTTAATTTCCATTTATCGATGGCCAGAGGCAAAGGTCCGTTCGCACTGGATAAATGCTCAATGTTTTCCAGACGTACTTCCTTTCCGTGAGGAGCCCTCTCTTCTTTTTTTACAATACCTGTGGTTCGGATAAAATCTCCCTGACGAACCTGAGAAAGTTCCAGATTAGTCTTTCCATTTTCCCAGACTGTCTGTACCAGACCATCACGTTTTCTGAGAATAATAAATGCAATCTCTCCCATATCACGGACACTGTGTACAGCACCCTCCAGAATCAGTCTGCTCCCTTCTTCTGCCTGAAGCAGATCTTCCAATTCTGCCTCTTCTTTTTTCTGAATACCTGTAACAAATTCCATATCACATTCTCCTTCTCATATTCAGGTACAACATTGTATACCTGCATTACTCCTCAAATAACAGTGTCAAAATCATCTGTGCAGTTTCTACCATATTTGTGGCATTATCCATACTGCATTTTTGTATATACCTGTGAGCCTCCTCTTCTGTAAGATTATTTCTTTCCATCAGAAGCAGCTTTGCATTCTTAATAAAATTCTCCTCCTGTTCTGATCGTTTTTTCGGTTTCTTTTCTTTTTTGATTCTCCGTTCCATCTGACGAAGAACCATTTCCACCGTGTTGACCAGATCATAAACTTTCAACGGAGTTGTCAGTGACAAAATGCCGGCTTCCACCTCCTGCACAGTAGCTGTGGAGCCCATAAGAACCAGTTCATAATATCTGGGCAAGCAGTCCGCAAGTTCCACATAATACATGTCTTTCAGACGATAACCACTGATTACCAGACCATGGCTGTGTTGATTGGCTTCCTGAAGAGCTGCAGATGCCGTTGCACAGGCAAATACCTGGCTAAATCCATGACTTATGAGTATTTTTCTGACTTTTTTTGCATCTTCCAACTTTGGTAATACTACTATGACAATACTCATCTGCTGCTCCCATCACATTTATATCAGATAAAGATACTGGTTCAATTCCCACTCTGAAATCTGTGCCAGATATCCTTTCCATTCTTTTCTTTTTGCTTTTAAATAAGATTTTGTAAATTTTTCTCCAAGTGTTTCTCTTATGAGAAAATCCTGTTCCATAGCTTTCAAAGCTTCCCCGAGATTTTCCGGCAAAGCCTCAATCCCTTTTTCCCGCTTTTCCTCTCCAGTCAGTTTTCTGATATCCTCCCGGAGTTCGGCAGGGGCTTTCAGATTTTTCTCAATACCCTCCAGACCGGCTGCCAGACACAGGGCAAATACCAGATAAGGATTAGAACTGGAATCCGGACTCCTCAGTTCCATATGCATTCCACAGCAGGCTCTCTCCCGGACACGGATCAGAACTTCTCTCTGGTCGGTTGACCAGGTCACCTCAGACGGTGCTTCAAATCCGGGCACCAACCGTTTGTAGGAATTAACCAATGGATTAAAGATTGCAGTCATCCCCTGAATATGCTGTAAAATACCAGCCATAAATGCTTCTCCTTCACGGCTGAAATTACCGTCTTTATCCCGGAAAATATTTTTCCCGTCTTTTAAAAGGCGCATATTCAGATGCATACCGGAACCATTTACTTCCATTCTGGGCTTCGGCATAAATGTGGCATGCAGTCCATAACGCTTTGCAATCGTCCGGACAGCCACCTTAAAGGTCATGATTTTATCAGCAGTCTCCAGTGCATTTTCAAAAGTAAAATCTATCTCATGCTGTGCCGGTGCACTTTCATGATGGGAAGAATCAATTTCATACCCCATCTCTTCCAGTGTCAGAATAATATCCCTTCTTGTATTTTCTCCAAGGTCAATCGGGGATGTATCCAGATATCCGGCTTTTTCATGGGAAATGGTTGTGGGCATCCCATTGTCATCTGTGTGGAACAGGAAAAACTCACACTCAGGATTCACCTGAAAGGTATATCCCATTTTTTCAGCTTTTTCAATCACACGTTTTAATATCATGCGGGAACTTGCTTCATATTCTGTCCCGTCTTCCAGGCAAACATCACATAAAAACCTGGCCACCTTTCCCTGCTGTGGCCTCCATGGCAAAATTGTAAAAGTAGAAAGATCCGGTTTCAGATACATTTCCGTATCTTCTGCCTGATCAAATCCTGACAGGGAAGTGAGATTGATCACGCACTTATTCTCCATTGCTTTCAGCAGACGACTTGACGGAATTGCCACATTTTTCAGCACACCGTACATATCAGTAAACTGCAGGCGAATAAATTCTACGTCTTCATCTTCCACCATCCGCAAAATCTCCGCTTTGCTGTAATTCTCCATATTTTTTCTCCTTTTTCTCACGCAATATATATTTATATTTCAGAAAACTAAACGATATGCATCCCCGGAGGGTTTATCTACCAGAACAGTCCGGTGGCGTTTCCGAAATACAAAAAGGGCGAACTTACCCAGAGAAACCCTCCAGATAAGACGCCCTTGTCTTTTTATTCATGTTCCGTATTATAGCAATCGGTCCTAAAAATGTCAAGTATTATTCCACAATTAGTTACTGTTCACTCCTGACCAGTAGCCACAATTACTCCATCTTCATCCCACAGATCGTGCCAGTCTTTTGCACCTTCCCAGAGGAATACCTGTCCTTTTACCAGTCGGTTATTTCTCTCCAGCGTAGCAATGGTTTTCATCTCATCCTCTGTCAGCCAGTCACCGTCTGTCATAGCTTTCAAATTACTGTAATAATTCTTTTCTGTTACTGAGAAAGGAATCGGAATCTGACCTCTCTGAACTGCCCACTTGAGGCAGATGGTTGCCGGATGTACACCGTGTGCCTCTGCAATTGCACGAAGCTCCGGCATTTCCATGTCAGCAAGATCCTCCGGACAGATATCACGCTCCGGTCTGCGTGGAGAGCCAAGAGGCATATATCCTACAGGCTGAATATCGTGTGCAACCAGATAATCAAACAGTTCCTGCTGCTGGAAGCATGGATGCAGTTCGATCTCGCAGGCAGCCGGTTTGATACGCATCAACGGCAGTGTGGCTTCCAGTTTAGGAATCGTCATATTTGATAAGCCAATTGCTTTAATCAAACCTTTTTCCACCAGTTCTTCACACTGGCGATAGGTATTCATGAATCTTTCCACAGAAAATGGTTTTGAATCCGGATTTCTGGATGTTACATCGCAGCCCGGTGCATGATAATTCGGGAATGGCCAGTGGATATAATACAAATCAACATAGCCACATTTTAAGTCTTCCAGACTTTTCCGGCATGCTTCTTCCACATGCTCATGCATATCATTCCAGACTTTTGTCATGATAAACAAATCTTCTCTCTTTACAATGCCTTCTTCAAAAGCTTCTGTAAAAATTTCGCCGATCTGTTTTTCATTTCCATAACATGCTGCACAGTCAAACATGCGGTATCCCAACCGGATTCCTCCGGCTACAGCTTTTGATACCTCGTCTGCATTAAAACGATCAGAGCCAAAGGTGCCCATACCGATGACGGGCATTGTCATTCCATTATTTAATTTTTTAGAAGGTACTGTTTTTGGATCAATATAATTATTCATATGATTCCCCCTTGATATTTTAATTCTCGCTGTCAATCAGAATCTTACCTTTTACGGTTCCGGGCGTCTTATACATCTCAAAGGCATCCGCAATCCGGCTCAGCGACACTTTTTTAAAGATAAAGGATTCGTCAAATTTCAACTCACCGGTTTTAAAGTAATGAGCAGCCAGCTTCCACTCGTCTCCCGGAAACGGTGCACTGTAGGACATCCAGGAGCCTGTCAGCGTAAATTCTTTACGATTCATGCATTCCCATTCATCAACACTGAAAGATAATTCTCTCGTGGGAGTTCCGATAAAGCACACCTGGGCCTTATTCGCTGCCAGCTTAAATGCCATTTTCATGGTGATTGTATTTCCGGCAGTCTCATAAATATAATCAAAACCTTTTCCGTCTGTCAGCGCCATGGCCTGTTCCATAAAGTCCTCTTCTTTTGTATTGATTCCTGCAGTTGCACCCAGACGTTTACCCAGTTCCAATCTGGCAGGTTCAATATCAAATACCACAACCTGTTTCGCACCAAATATTTTTGCCCACTGCATGGTCAAAAGACCAATGGTGCCGCCGCCAAGGATAGCAACATTTTTACCGCCTTTATAGTCCAGACGTTTCAGTCCGTGCAATGCAACAGTAGCCGGTTCAAAAAAAGCTCCCTGTTCAAAAGATACACTGTCTTCGAATTTCACTGCATTTTTTTCCGGCACTACAACATACTCTGCAAAACTTCCATACTGTCTGGAGCCGATAAAGCTGTAATGTCTGCAGAGAGAGTAATTTCCTTTCTGGCAGTCCTCACACTTCATACAGGGAACCAGCGGTACACCGGCAACCCGGTCACCTGGTTTCAGTTCGGTTACACCTGCTCCAACCTGCTCAATCGTTCCTGAAAATTCATGTCCAAGAACATTTGGGAAGAAATGGCAGGCATCTCCGTTTACTCTGGGCACATCAGAACCACAGATTCCTGTATATTTTACCTTAATCAGAACCTCTCCGGCCTTTGGCACCGGTTTTTCAATTTCTTCGTATCGAATGTCTTCTCTTGCGTGTACTACTCCTGCTTTCACTTATCTTTTCCTCCTGTCTCTTTCATAAGCTCTTTCAGATTCTCATACAAGGCCAGATAGGTCTTATAATTTTTCTTATATAGTTCATGTTTTTCCATATCAGGAACATGTTTTCTTGTAATCTTTACTGTCTGCTTCACCGCATCTTCAAAAGACTCATACATCCCAACACCGACACCGGCCAGGATAACTGCACCCAGTGTGGTCGCTGTATCAGATGATGGTACAGCAATCGGTTTCCCTGTAATGTCAGATTTGATCTGTGTCCACAACAGAGAATTTGCAGAACCGCCCATAGCCAACAGTTCTTCAACCACTGCACCTGTATTTTCCGCAATATCCAGATTATGCTTCAGTGAATAAGCCACGCCTTCCATAGCAGAACGAATCATATGACCTTTTGTCTTGGAAAAATCCAGACCATAATATACACCTTTCGCATCCGGATCCCAGATTGGTGAACGTTCTCCTGCCATATAAGGAAGGAATACAAGCCCGTCACTTCCCGGAGCCACCTTCTCGGCCAGCTCATTGAACTGAACCAGAGATAATTTTCCCGTTTCTTCTTTCATCATCCGCTCATACTGTCCCAGTTCCCGTTCCAGCCAGCGCATGACTCCGCCGCCTCCGGTGGTTCCGCCCTGAAGAAGCCACTGTCCCGGAACCACATGACAGCTGAGGATCAATCTTGGATCAGCCGCATAAGTATCCAGACAGATACTCATGCCTCCGGCCTGACCGCCCTGTTCCTGGGTCTCTCCGGGATGAACCACTCCGGCACCCAATGTTCCGCAGGCGGCATCCAGCCCTCCGGCTACAACAGGTGTTCCGACTGCAAGTCCGGTCTGTTCCGCCGCAGCTTTCGTTACTGTTCCCACCACCTGATGACAGGGAACAATATCCGGCATAAATTCCATAGGGATTCCCATCTCCCGGCACAGATCTGCATCCCACTGCCCTGTTCGCATATGAAAAAAATGAAGCCCATAGGCCTGGCAGATATCCTGACTGATCTCACCAGTCAACCGATACGCAATAAAAGAGTTAGACTGTAAAATCTTCCAGATATTTCGATATACATCCGGAAGATTCTCTTTGTACCAGAGAATCTTAGCAGTTGTATAGGAAGGTTCTAACGGATTCCCACATACTTCAAATATCCGTTCCTTTCCGATACTCTCATTCAGTCTGTCACAGATATCTTTTGCTCTGGTATCCATCCAGATAGGGGTGTTTGTCAAGACTCTTCCTTTCCGGTCAATGGCAATGGCTGACCAGCTCTGTCCGTCAATTCCTATGCCTTTGATATCCACTGGATTCACCTTACTGTTTTCCAGCAGTTCTTTTACTGCCCCGCACACCGCTTCCCACCACTCATCCGGATTCTGTTCTGCCCATCCCGGATGGGGATAATACACAGCATAATCACCGGTAGTACTGGCCACTACTGTTCCATCTTTAGCAAACAGTGCCACTTTACAGGAACTTGTTCCAATATCAATTCCCAGTAAATATTCCTTCATGATTCACCTCTTATCAACGCTTTGGTTCCATCATTTTTACTGATTTTCCTTCTACAATCTTTGTTTTCAGTTTCATATTTTCATGTTGTTCCGTATTTTCCAGCCGTTCCAGCATTATTCTGGCAACTTCTGCTCCAATCGTCTCCGTTGGCTGTGTAACAATCGTCAGTTTAGGTCTGCAGGCACGGGCAAAGGAAAGATTATCAAATCCAATCACAGATATATCATCCGGAATAGAAATCCCCAGTTCGTTAATACCGATCACAGCTCCCATGGTCATCTCATAGTTACTGGCAAATACAGCTGTCATATCCGGATTATCCTTTACCAGTTTTTCCACGCCTTCCACTCCGGACTGGATCGTATAATTGCCATGATAAATCAGATTGTCTTTTATTCTTATTCCGGCAGCTGACAATGCATCTGTATAACCCAGCAGACGTTCCTGTGCGGTAAAAATATCTTCCGGTCCGGTAATGATACCGATTTTATCATGACCATTCTTTATAAACAATTCAATAGCCTCACGGGAAGCTGTACGATTATCCACAAAAACACTGTCGCAATGCAGATTCTTAATTTTCCGGTCAATCAATACCACCGGTTTTCCGGCCGCACGGAAAGCTTCCAGATGTGCACCCGTAGTATCCACAGGCATATTGATAATTCCATCCACACGTTTCTGCATCAGAAATGCAACTGCTTCTGCTTCCAGCTGCTTATCTGTGCGGCAGTCACAGATCATCGTCGCATAACCATGACTGCGCAGTACATCTTCCATCTCTGTAATAATTTCCGAACAGAACACATTATTCAATTCCGGAATCACAACGCCAATGGTTTTCGTACGGTTCGTTTTTAACCCACGGGCCACTTCATTGATTTCATAATGCAGCTCTTCGATTGCCGCTTCAATCTTAATCCTGTTTTTTTCGCGGACGTTGCCGCCATTTAAATAAGAAGAAATTGTAGCCAGCCCAAGTCCGGTCTTTTGAGCAATATCTTTTATCGTTGCTGCCATAACTTCCTCCTTCTTTTACTGTCTACTTCGTGACCGGCAACACATCGCTTATTTTGACTTACCGTCACATCCACAGACTTTCATCCGTCCTTTAACCAGTTCTTTTACTGCAGCCATTCCAACTTTACCAAATGCCTTTGGATCAAATACTGACGGTTCTTCTGCAATCAGTTTTTTGACAGCATCTGTATACGCTTTTCGTAGTTCTGTAGCAAAATTCACTTTACAGATTCCTCTTTTTACACAGTCAGACACATCCCCATCTGTCAGACCGGAAGCACCATGCAGTACCAGTGGAATAGAAACAACTTTTCTGATCTCAGAAAGACGTTCTTTATCAAGAACAGGAGTTCCTACATAAAATCCATGAGCAGTTCCGATTGCAACAGCCAGAGAATCAATACCGGTACGTTCCACAAATTCCACAGCTTCTGCCGGATCTGTATTCGTATCAGCTTCTGCTTCCAGATCATCTTCTTTGCCGCCCACTTTTCCCAGTTCTGCTTCCACAGGGATACCTTTCAGCTTCGCTGCCTCAACCACTTTTGCGGAAACTGCAATATTTCCTTCCAGATTTTCCTTGGATCCGTCAATCATAACAGATGTGTAACCGTTTTCCATACACTGCACTGCCAGTTCATAACTGCTGCCATGATCCAGATGCAGACATACAGGTACAGAAGCTTTCTTAGCCTCTGCCGCTACAATTGCTGCATACGTTTCCACTGTACCATACTTAATCGTAGATGGGGTTGTCTGAAGCATAACCGGAGCCTGCAGTTCTTCCGCTGCTGCAATCACAGCTTTCACCATCTCCATATTCTCTATATTAAAAGCTCCTACAGCATAGCCGCCCTTCTGTGCGTCCAGAAGCATTTCTTTTGATGTAACTAATGGCATATCCTTATCCTCCTTATTTTTGAATCCGAAACGTTTCGGTTTTTGTATATAATCATGTTACCACTGCTTTCCGGCAAAGTCAAGTAATAACTATTTTGATTTAAATTCTATATAGGCCATTTAGTTGCAATTCAGCTTTCAACTATTCTAATTTAACCCTCTCAGGGTAAGCCAAAATCCATATAAACAATTCCTGCGGCTTACTTCACATGAAAGGTGGTAGGCTGTAGAGGCACCAACTAGGTTTTTCAGCCTACCTTTTTGGTCTTTGAGTAGGCTTCATTTCTTGGTTTTCACGTTTTCATCCTACCAAATAAGAAGAAACGTAGGCTGAGAATCCCGGAAACACCTTACTGAGCTTACTAAAATTGGTAAAAGCGTAGGTTACAAATCCCAGAAACCAATGATATAGCCTATAAAAATCAAAAATAGATAGGATGGAAATCATATCAACAACCATTGGAGCCTATCGAAAACGAAAAAAGGCAGGAGGAAAATCCGAAAACAAATCAATGAAGCCTACCAAGAGTTAAGAGGCAGGCCAGAAGCCCACATAACAAATACGTATTTATTTTCTATACAGCACAAATGCCTCGTATGGTTTCAATGTAACTTCTTTCTGTTCATAGCTATTGTCCATATTGGAAATGATACATTCTGCCCCAATGAATTCTTCCGGCAGTTCGATGGTTCTTTCCTGCTCAGTAAAGCTGCAGACTACCAGAAGTTTCTCGTCTTCGCAGGTTCTGGTGTATACGAAAAGTTCTTCGTCTTCCGGAAGAAGCAGTTCATATTTTCCATATACAACAACAGGATATTTTTTGCGGAGAGCAATCAGTTTCCGGTAATAGTGGAATACGGAATTCGGATCAGCCACTTCTGCTTTGGCATTGATTTCTTTGTAGTTTGGATTTACCTGAATCCATGGAGTACCGGTGGTAAATCCGGCATTTTCAGAATCATCCCACTGTACAGGTGTTCTTGCATTGTCACGGCTGATGTTGGTAATGCATGGCCAGAATAATTCGTGGGATACGAGTCCGCTCTCACACCATTCTTTGTAGGCATTGATACTTTCAATATCACGGAAATCGGCAGGCGTCTGGAATGGATAGTTGGTCATACCCAATTCTTCTCCCTGATAGATATAAGGAGTTCCCTGCATCATATGAAGACAGGTAGCCAGCATTTTTGCGGATGCTTCGCGATATTTGGGGCTGTCATTGCCGAAACGGGATACTGCTCTCGGCTGATCATGGTTGTCCCAGTAAAGGCTGTTCCAGGCAGTGCCATACAGTTCGGTCTGCCATTTGGACAGAATGCCTTTCAGGAAAGTAAGTGACACTTTTTCATCTGTCCATTTGCCGTATTTTCCATTGCCGCCCACATGGTCAAACTGGAATACCATATTTAATTCATGAGTATCTTCTCCTGCATACAGTTTTGCCAGTTCAGGTGTTACTCCGGGAGTTTCACCAACAGTGATCAGGTCATATTTGGAAAGCACTTTTTCATTCATTTCCCGCAGATAGGTATGGATGTTCGGACCATTGACACAGTATGGACCCGGATCTCCGTAGAGATCATGTACTTCGCCGTCAGGCATTTCTTTTGTTTTAGAAATCATGCTGATAACGTCCATGCGGAAGCCATCGATTCCTTTTTCGCACCACCAGGTCATCATATCGAAAACTTCTTTGCGAACTGCAGGGTTGTCCCAGTTCAGATCCGGCTGTTTTTTTGAAAACAGGTGCAGATAGTACATGCCTCTCTCTTCATCATACTGCCATGCAGATCCGCCAAAGGATCCGCCCCAGTTGTTCGGCGGCTGATTGCCATCTTTTCCCTCTCTCCAGATATAATAGTCATGATAAGGGTTATCTTCTTTTTTGCGGCTTTCCACAAACCAGCGATGTTCATCGGAGGTATGATTGACTACCAGATCCATGACGATACGGATTCCGCGTTTATGTGCCTCCGCAAGCATTTCATCGAAATCCTCCATAGTTCCGAACTCTTCCATGATTGCCTGATAATCACTGATATCGTATCCATTGTCATCGTTCGGTGACTGATAGACTGGAGACAGCCAGATCACATCGATGCCGAGCTCCTTCAGATAATCCAGACGGCTGGTAATACCTTTCAGATCGCCGATGCCGTCTCCGTTGCTGTCCATAAAACTTCTTGGGTAAATCTGATAAATGACTGATTCTTTCCACCAGGTGTGTTTCATATTATTCATTCCTTTCTGCTGTTTTCATAAAATCATTATTTGGTGTTATCTAAATAATGCCGGGATAAAATCTCTTTACCCCGACATCATTATACACTATTTCAGGCTTTTACGGAACCACTTGTTACACCTGCAATGATCCATTTCTGACAGAATACATAAACAATCAGAATTGGAATCAGTACCAGCAGGTAGGATGCAAAGGCCAGATTGTATTCCGTATTGAACTGCCCTTTAAATACATACTGCGCAAGCTGCAGGGTCTGATATTTTTCATCACTCAGCAATACCAGAGGCATGGAGAAGTCATTCCAGGTCCACATAAAGGAAAGGATTGCTACAGTGGCACTCATAGACTTCATCAGAGGGAAAATGATTCTGAAGAATGTCTGGAAGGGTGTTGCTCCATCAATGTACGCTGCTTCGTCAATTGCTACCGGAAGGGATTTTACAAATCCGGTATACAGGAAAGTATTCATCGGCAATCCGAAGATGATGTACAGGAAAGTAATACCATAGATATTATCCATGTTGAATGCTGCTGCCTGCTTTACCAATGGAAGCATGATAACATTGAACGGGATGAACATGGCACTTACAAAATAATAATACATCATATTGAAAAACTTATTCTTATCACGGTTTCTTGTGATCGCATAAGCAACCATGGAATTGGTGATAATGGTAAATACCAGATTGACTACTGTGATGAAAAATGTGTTCTTAAATTTCTGCGGATAATTTGTCATTCTCCATGCATCCGCAAAATTCTGAAACCGAAATACTTTGGGCCACGCAATCACATTCGCCATATCCGAAGGATCACGAATTGCAATCATGACTGCAATATACAAGGGTCCGAGAATGAACAGGGCTGCCAGAAGAACCAGAAGTATGGTCATAGGCCAGTTATATTTTTCTTTCACTTTTTCTTTCATTAGTTCACCTTTGCCTCCCTCTTCTCAAGTACTTTCAGCTGGAATATGGAAATTCCGGCGATGATCAGGAACAGGATAACTGCGTTGGCTGACTGGTATGCAAACTGTCCGCCGTCAAATCCTCGTTTGTAAATTAATACAGAAATGGATGTGGTGGAGGTACCGGGGCCGCCGCCTGTCATTGCCATAATCTGATCGAAAGCCATCAGGAAGTTTTTCACACTCAATACCATATTGATGGTAAAGAACGGTGCGATCAGAGGGAATGTTATTTTCATGAAACGGGTCATTCCCTGAGCCCCATCCAGATCTGCTGCTTCATATACATCCTGATCTACTGTCTGAAGTCCGGAGAGATAAATCATGGTATTAAATGCCATGGACTGCCATACAGTAACAAATAAAATACCAAGCCAGGCTTTTTCTGTTCCCAGAATGTTGGTACTCAGTGTCTCAATACCCAATGCCTGTCCCATCTGAGGAATGACATTACCAAAGATAAAGTTGAATACAAAACCGATAATCAGAGTTCCCAGCATATAAGGCAGGAAATAAATCGCTTTGATCGTATTCTTGAATCTGATTTTTGTATTCAGGCCACATGCCAGAGCAAGACTCAGCACATTGGTGAAAATAGTAGCAAAGATGGCAAATTTAATTGTAAATCCATAAGTCTGTCCCATAGCCGGATCTTTGAAAAACTGAATATAATTTCTTAATCCAACCGTATGCCAGACTCCATAACCCTTCCAGTCAGTGAAGCTGTAGAAGATTCCCTGCAGGAATGGAACGGTATGGAACATAAAGAACAGAATAGCAAATGGAATTACCATAATATAAAATGCTGGGTTTACAGCCGGTTTTTTTCCATGCTTTTGTTTCATGATCAGTCCTCCTTCAAGGCTATCAGTTGATGTTCAGTGTATCATAATCCGTATCAATCTTTTTCAGTGTATCAGCAATGTTTGCTGCATCGTCTTTTCCGTTGTTTTTCTCCAGGAAGAAGTTAGACAGATCAGCAGACAGATCCAGACCGTTTACATAGTAGTGATCCGGGAAGTCTACCACATTACCTGCTTCGATATCTGCTTTAACGCCTGCAACAGTCGGGTCATTCTGTTCAACACCTTTTACTGCGGAGAAAGCAAACTGTTCATTGGCGTAGGTCTGTGCATTTTCCTGTTTTACCATGAATGCGATAAATTCTTTTGCAGCATCTACATCGCCGCAGCTTGTTGTTACACCCAGAAGTACGTCCACACCGGAAGTAACCATGTTTTTGGAAGCATCATCTGTTGCCGGGAATTTGAACTGATCAACCTGAACATCCGGATTTGCTTTGCGGATTTCTGTGATTGCCCAGCTTCCGTTCATCATCATGGCTGCTTCACCGGCTGCAAATTTTTTGTTTCCGTCATCATAAGAAGTTCCCATGTAGTCATTCTGAGCATATGGAATCAGCTGCAGGTATTTTTCCAGTACTTCTGTATGAGTATCAGCAAATGTTGTTTTTCCTTCTTTTTTGTCTACATAGAAGTTCTCTGGCTGAAGAACAGGTGCCATAGAGTTCCATGCCGGAAGAATGGTCCATGCATCTTTAAAGGTAAGTTCGAACGGTGTGATTCCTGCTGCTTTCAGAGTTTCGCACACGTTCAGAAGTTCTGTAAAGGTTGTAGGTACTTCCAGATTATTTTCCTCGAAAATAGTCTTGTTGTAGATAATACCTGAAGAGTTGGTTGCGTAAGGTACACCGTATGCTTTTTCTTCCTGATTTGCATTCAGGGCATACAGCATACTCATGTAAGATTCGTTGATATCACCCAGGAAGTCTGCATCAGAGATATCAGCCAGAACACCTGCGGACTGAAGTTCTACATAAGTAGCATCTCCACCCATAGCAACCATTTCCGGTAGGTCATCCTTGGTCATTCTTGTTTTTAATACAGTTCCTGCATCTGCCGGCTGTGTTAACTGCACTTCAATCTTATCCTGAGATCCATTAAATGCATCCACCAGTTTCTGCAACGTATCTTTGTTTTCTGCTTTTGTGCTGAGAAGTTCCAGCTGCACCTTTCCATCACTGCTCTTTTTCACCTCTGCGGAGCTTTCTGAACTTCCCCCGCTGCAGCCTGCCAGCATACCGATACTCATAGCTGCCACAGTTCCTAATGCTACCACTTTTTTCAACATCATATGTATTCCTCCTTCTTTGAGAGTATCCTCTCTCTTTCTTAAGTAACATTATAAAAAAACTGTAAACTTTTCAGTATAAATAATCTGATATGTCGTATAGGAAATTTTTTACCAAAAAAAGGAACCCTGCGATTCAGGATTCCTTTTTATACTGCTCCGGTGTAACATGATAATGTTTTTTAAAAGTCTGGATAAAATACGAAACGTCATTATATCCCACGCAGGCTGCCACATCACTGATTTTCAGTTCGCTGGTTTTAAGCATCTGTGCTGCCTTTTTCATACGAAGTTCGATCAGATAGCGTGATAAGGTCTGACCGGTCTCCGCTTTAAATAACCGGCTCAGATAACTGGGATTCACAAAGTACTTATACATAGCCAGATCATTGACAGAAATATCATAAGGATAATTCCATTCCAGATAATTCAGTAAATCTGCAATAATAGAGGTTTTCTGCTCTTCCACACCACAGACATCCTGAAAAAGCTGAAACAGATAGACTCTGACTTCCTCAATAGACCGATAACTGTATAAATCTGTTTTAAAAGAAAACAGCAAAGATGATTTTGCTTCTGCAATCCTTTGTTTCTGGTTATAAACACGGTTTATAAGATTGATCATCTGCACCAGAGACGTATAGAAGGAGTAGACACTGACATTTTCTTTTTTACAGCGATCTAAAAATGTATCAATCATCTGTCTGGATTCTTCAATCTTACCATCGCTCAGGTAATGCTCCAGCTGACGTTCATCCAGTTCTGAAAACAATTGATGAATTGTCACCTCCGCTTCATACCTGAAAACCTGACGTTCCGGCCTGAGCAGCCGCTGATTCACTGCATAGACCCCTTCCCGATAGGCAGCTGCGATTTCTTTTGAAGGATTCAAAGATTTATCTCTGAGGTGGCTGACTCCTATATCCAGATGATATTTTGTTTTATTCTGACACAGAATGACCTTTTTCTGTAAAATCTGAGTAATAAGATCTTTTCCATGAACCTCACCACTGACAAGCAGAACAAATTCTGATTTTGGATAAAAATAAGCCGTATGTATGGAGCAATCTTCTTCCTTTCCTTCCAGAATATGAAGAATCTTCTGTATGTTACTGTCTGTCAGTTCTCTTTCTTTACATTGGGCAACTGCAAGATACCAGGGACAACTGCTCACTTTATCAAAAAATCCCTGCAGAATCTGCTCACCGATCTCGTGTTTTTCCAGAAGATACATAAAGTCCAAATACTGCGCATTTTTTGCTGCAAGCTTTTGTTCGATTCTTTGGGTGACCTTTCTTTTCTCTTCTTCCACACGTCGAATGGAATCCAGCAGTTCCTCCGGCTTAATTGGTTTCGTCAGATAATACTTAACTCCATATTTAATTGCAGTAGTCGCATAACTGAAATCTGCGTATCCACTCTCGATGATCACGCTGGTATCCGGAAACTTCTCATAGATTTCTTTTGCCAGCTCCAGACCGTCCATATCCGGCATTCGGATATCGGTAATCACAATATCCACCGGATTGTCCTGCATAAGGGCGAGAACTTCTGTTCCTGTTTCAGCCTCTCCACAGATTTCCAGATCAAGATTTAATTCTTTAAGCATCTTAAGCAACACTTTTCGTGCAAAATATTCATCTTCTGCAACTATGGTTCGAATCATTCGTCATTTTCCTCCCCTGGTAAACGGACTGACTCTTCGTCATCTGTTATTTTTCCCGCTTTTACTATGACTCTGGTATAGATTCCTGCTTCACTTTCAATGGTCAATCCATAAGCATCGCCAAAGTATTCCTTCAGACGGCTGTTGACATTATGAAGCCCGATACCGCCTGAATCCTCCAACTCATTACCATACTGCAGGGAATCATTTAATTGTTTCAATTTCTCTTTTTCAATCCCTGTACCATTGTCCTCTACTGTCATGATAATGTCCTGATTTTCGTCCAGATATCCGCAAATCAGAATGTAGTCCTTCGATTTTCTTTTGGCAAAACCGTACTTGTAGCAATTCTCTACAACAGGCTGCAGGAGAAACTTCATTGTCTTACATTGAAGCACCTGTTCATCCACATGATTCTCAACTACAAAACGTTCCGGGAATCGAATCATCTGAATGTGCATGTAACGCATGGTATGGTCCAGTTCTTCTTTCCACGTAACAATATCATCCCCTTTGATATTATAACGAAACATATCGGACAGATTCGTTGATATTTCTGGTATATAGTCCACATTTTCCAGTTTTGCTATAGCTGTGATTGTATTCAGTGCATTATAGAGAAAATGAGGATTAATCTGAAATTGCAGCATTTTCAGCTCAGTACGCTTTTGCTGAAGTTTGTACTGGTAGGTCCGGATAATATTGTCATTAATCCGGCGGGCCATGGCATTGTAGCTTTGAATCATTTTTCCCACTTCATCTTTTTTTTCGACCTCATCATGGCTGAATAAGGGTATTTCCTGCTCTTCATCTGTATTAACAGCTACCCGGCTCATCTCTTCGGAAAGAATTCTCACAGGATAGCTTACCTGTCTTGAGAATCCATAGCTTCCTAAGACTGTCACAAGAACGACAGCCGCAAATATAAAAAGCAGGACCCACATGTTGCCAAGGATTCTCCCGATAAAAAAATTCACAGGGATATATTGTACCAGAGTCCATCCGCCATACCCGTATTTTTGCAGAACGGTAATACATTTTTTTCCATGAACCCGGATAAAGTTTTCCTGTTGTTCTGTCTGTCTCAGACGAACAAAATCAGTTTCTTTATTCAGTTTATCCTCGCTGCTTGAATCAAAGAGCACCTGATTACGGCTAAGAATCATAAAATCACTCGTAAGCCCAATTGTTTCCGTCTGCTTCCATTGACTTTTTAATTTATCATAATCCAGATCAAGGAACATATAACCAATCGGATTCATGCCATAGACATCCCACATGGGGAAAATCAAAGAAATTACGCGATAGGAAACAAGATTAATACGTTCCTTTCTCGGTTCACAAACATACGGTTTATCATCTTTTTCCCACTCCATATGAACAGCTATTTTTTTCATACGATCCTGATAGTCGGTCTGATCCTCATCCAGATTTTTATAGATTCTTCCATCAGAAGTCAGTAATGTAGCCCTAAGCACATATGGTTCCGTAGTGGCAAGTACATTGAGTTTTTCGTGCATCAGTTCTTCCAGGGAAGCATACATTTGGGGACTGATATCCCGATCATTACTTGAAATCAGAGTCCGCAGCCTGTCATCAGAATAATGAAAGAAAAAGAAACTCTCCATACTTTCAAATATATCATTAAGATTCAGTTCCAGCTGTCCGTTGGACTGTTTCATATGATTGATTTCTGACTGCATATCCTGACGGAAGCTTCTTACAAAGAATATAACAAAGGCAATCAGGGAAACAGCAAATAGAATACCATAACTATATAGCATTTTCTTCTGCAGCGGTGTATCGGAAAGCCATTTTTTCATCCTATTTTCTCCTTTACATCGAGAAATATATCTTTATGCCGCCGAAGACTTTTGGACAATTTGTCAAGGTATTGATCAACTGTGTCTGGATCGGCATCCGGCATCAGATCTGCGATATCAATATCACGGATAATACGGCATGGAGTAGGAAGCCAGGTTGCATCCATTTTGAAAAATCCCTTCTCTTTTAACTGCTGTACCACAGGAGCGTAGGAAATCTGCTGATTCACATCTGTGAAACCTCCCAGAGTACATTCCTTTTCCAGATACTGATTCAATACTTCCGGTGATGCCAGATATTCCAGAAACTGCCTAGCTTCTTCGGGATGTTCACAATCTTTTGCTATCCCGATACAACTGTCAAACCAGAAAGTAATATATTGTTCTTTCCCTTCCTCAGCAGGAAACGGAATGAGTTCCAGCTCCATATGAGGATTTTGTGCCATGATATATTGATATGCCCAGCTTCCCTGCATAAACATAAAAGCTTTCCCTTTGGCGAAACGATTCATTGCCGCATCATAACTGAGGCTGCTGTTCGCCTCATCTGTATAATGATGAAGTTCCAGCAGCTTATCCATTGCCTTACGGCTGACCGGATTATCGCCAAATGTTGACTCGCCCCGGGCGACTTCTTCAAAAATATCACCATAGCAGGATGCATCTGTGCACTGTATACTTTCCCAGTTCTGGTGTACCGTCCATCCTTCCTGATCAGCAAAGATAAGTGGAACTTTTCCTCTCTCCTGTATGATCCGGCAGGTTTCCAGAAGACTTTCATAGGAATCGGGTATCTCCAGATTTTCCTCACGAAATAATGCTTTATTGATATAGATGCCTTCAAAAGAAAGAGCCAGAGGCATGTGATAAATATGGTCGTTATATGTCAGGTACGGCAGGTATTCCGGTTCAATACGTTTCACAAAATCCATATCATCCAGGGGGAGCAGGCAGCCGCCGATCAGATACTCCGTCGGTTCGGTACTCTGAAGCCCGCTCAACCCCACCAGATCAGGAAATTCACCCTTTACAGCCATTGTACGAAGATCAAATTCCACATCTGAATTCATGATATGAGTAACTTCGATTTTATCCTGTGAACGGTTGAAATCTGAAATAATCTGATCCATGATGGCGTAGATTTCTCGCTTTCTGTTAAAAAACTTCAGCTGTACTTTCTCCTGACTGACAGCAGTTTCACTTTCTTTGCATCCTGATAACGTCATACACATGACCGCTAAAGACAAAACTGCGACAATACGGATTATTTTTCTAATCCCAGTACGGTACATACCGGATCTCCTTCCACATAGCTGATGGTTACCCTGTCTCCTTCTTTCAGAGTAACTACTTCCAGATAATCCTGTACCGGAACATCAAAAATCAGACTCTTTCCATTGAGAACCAGATAAAAATGAGAATTTCCCTCAATAACACTCTGGGCAATCCGTTCAATGGTACCTGTAACCTTTTGAGACTCAGCACTATTGCCCTTCGCAATTCCACTGGAACTCAGAAGTCTGATATAGGCTTTTTCACAGTCAGATACGGTATCGCCGATCGCCACATTCTGATACTTCTGGATGTTAACCATAGCGTATTTTTTCACAAGTCCGGCACCGTCTTTTAAAGCCATAAAATAGGTAGGTTCATTGGATATATTCAGAAGGATCGGGAATGTGGCCTGATAACCCAGATTCTGAACCTGTCCCTCCGCAGAGTCCATGGCAGACATCTCTTCTGCTCCATTTACTTTATAATACCTGGTCTCTCTCGTCCTCTGATTCATCAGAACAAATCCTACGTTAGAGCGGTCTCCACTGACAGAGGTAACGCCTGTATATACCCATACATCATCTTCCATTGCCAGATAGTTGTATCCATCTGTAGATTTCAGACAGCCTTTCTGTCCGAAAATACTATTGATGTAACCATTGATCAATGTGCCATGATAATTGTACAGCTGAATCAGCAAATCCGCCGGATTGGCACGGTCAATCCAGGTTGGACAATCTTCCAGAGCATAATCCTGGCATTCTCCTGTCTGTGCATTACATAAAACAACACGTCCGACGGTCTGACCGCCAAACAGACCAATTTCAAATTTCTTCACCGGACATACCCAGTAAGGCGTTCCGTCATCGTCAATTTCAAAGCTCAGCTGGTCAAAGATATACGTGGGATAGTTAAAACGCAGATGACGGTAAATATTTCTATTTAAGTATTCAGCCTGTGAGTATTTGATCGGCTGTTCCAGCTTCACCAGACTGGTATCCTGAGTTGTCATATCGATCATAATATATGCGGGGATACCCTGTGACTGATTCGTAAGCCATTTCACCGGGCTGGCATATACCAATGGGGTTACACGGACAGGTTTTCCCTTATAGTTGATCTGAGAATACAATTCACTGACCTCAAACTGAGAAACCATGTCCACCATACTTCCCATTTTGCGGTTTCCAAGTAGGGCCGCACTGTCACGGTCAAGCAGGGGAATCTGACTGTAATCCACCGGCTTGATGTCCTCTGTAAAATCCCGCTCCTCAATATTCAGAAGATTTCTGTATTTCTGAGCATTAACAATTGGCGAAGAGAGAATCGCCCCAATACCATACACAAGTACAATTGCAAGAATCAATGTAATACCGGATCTTATTACCTTGCTCTCCTTCCATTCATATACAGAAGTAAATCTTTTTCTGACTGCATACAGAACAAGTACAAGAACTACCAGACCAATCAGAAATCCCCAGAAACCTGAGGCATGGATATTGATTGCCGGCAGTGTCACATAGTAATACAAGCCTGCCAGTACGATCACCAGCAGCGTCAGTATAGCTTTAATCTTAAATTTTTTCATCTGTTCTCCTTTTCTAATTTATATAATGATGTAGGGGCAAAAGGTATTTGATTCCCCTATGATACAGTAATGCAGGGACCTGCATTCGTCAAGCCCCTGCATTATTTTAAATACTATTCTTCTCCATCCTGGAGTTTGCTTGCTCTTGCAGCAATTTCTTTCTCCTGTACATCTGACGGAGCCTGTTCATATCTGGCAAATGTATATTCAAAATTACCAGAGCCTCCGGTCATAGAACGGAGCACGGTTGAGTAACCATAAATCTCAAGTTCCGGAACATCTGCTTCTACAATGGTGTTGCCGTTGTGATCCGGATTCATTCCCAGAACACGGCCGCGGCGTTTATTCAGATCGCCCATAACATCACCGGTATATTTGTCCGGAACAGTAACTTTCATGTTCACGATAGGCTCAAGAAGAACCGGTGAAGCGGCAAGGAAACCGTCTTTGAAAGCCATCTTGGTAGCTGTCTTAAATGCCATCTCAGAAGAATCTACCGGATGATAGGAACCATCGTAGAGCACCGCTTTTACACCAACTACCGGATAAGCAGCAACAGGACCGGAAACAACGGATTCCTGAAGTCCTTTTTCAACAGCCGGGAAGTAGTTCTTCGGAACAGCACCACCCACAACTATCTGCTCGAATTCATATGCTTCTTCCAGATTACCGGAAGGTTCAAATGTCATCTTAACATGACCATACTGTCCATGTCCGCCGGACTGTTTTTTGTATTTCTTATCAATATCAGATTTTTTACGAATGGTCTCACGGAATGCAACCTTCGGTTTGGAAATCTCAACGTTAACTTTGTACTGATCCTGCAGCTTACTTACAATCACATCAATATGCTGATCGCCAATACCATAAATCAGAGACTGACGGTTTGCAGAATCATTCACTACTCTCATGGTAAGATCTTCCTGTGCCATTTTAGCCAGTGCCTGAGCTACCTTGTCCACATCACCTTTGTTCGGTACTTTGTAGCGTTTGCAGGTGTATGGAGTAGAAATTTCCGGTTTTCCGTACATAACAGGAACGACTTTGGTGGCAAGGCTGTCACCGGTGCGAAGATCATTCAATTTTGCAACTGCACCGATATCACCGGCATGAAGTTCCGGAACCTCAATTGGTTTGGAGCCTTCCAGAACGTAAAGCTTTCCAAGTTTTACTTCTGTATCCTGATCCACATTGTACAAGGTATCGCCGGATTTGATAACGCCGGAGCATACCTTTATTAATGAATATTTTCCAAGGAACGGATCAACGATCGTCTTAAATACAACGGCTGATTTGCTTGTTGTGAAATCGTAGTTCGCCTCAAAAATCTCACTGGTATTCTTAACGATACCGGCACGTTCTCTCATATTCGGGCTTGGGAAGTAACCACAGATGTCATCCAGAAGAATCTTAACACCCTGCAGATTAATCGGAGATCCCATACATACAGGAACGATGCTTCCGTCACCAACACACATTGCCAGGGCTGCAGAGATTTCAGCGACAGAAAATTCGTCACCTTCGAAGTAACGATCCATGAATTCTTCGCTTGTCTCAGCAACTGCTTCCAGAAGAATCTCTCTGTATTTTTCCAGGTATTCTACAGAATAATCCGGAATCGGGCACTCTTCTTTTTTGTCTTTCTCAATATATCTGCGGCCTTTATTCTTAACGATATTGATATAACCTACGAACTTTTCATTTTCACGAATCGGCATATGAAGAGGAGCAATTCTCTTTCCATACAGTTCGGTAAGATCTTCTACAACCTGACGATAGCTGACATTGTCAATATCCATCTCTGTAACAAAGATCATACGCGGAAGATTGTATTTCTCACAAAGGTCCCAGGCTTTCTGTGTTCCGACCTGCACGCCTGACTTTCCGGAAATAACGATAACTGCTGCATCTGCTGCAGCAACTGCTTCTTCTACTTCACCGACAAAATCAAAGAATCCAGGTGTATCCAGAATATTTACTTTACACTTATCCCACTGAATCGGAACTGTAGATGTGGTGATTGAGAATTTACGTTTGATTTCCTCTTTATCATAATCACTGATCGTATTGCCATCTGCTACCTTTCCCAGTCGATTGGTAATACCTGAAAGATAAGCCATAGCCTCCGTCAGCGTAGTCTTTCCTGCTCCACCGTGTCCAAGCAGCACTACATTCCTAATTCGGTCTGTTCTAAAAACGTCCATATGTAATACCTCCCAAAATTTGTATGGTTATATTCTACTAAAAAAAAACTAATTTATCAAGTAATTTATAAAATATTGACAATTATTTTTTGCGGCTATTCGTCATTCTTTTGCATTTTCGCAACAAATATTCTCTTATTTCTGACAAATAAGAACAATTCATACCTTTTTAGATGTGTTTCCTGCTTTAAAGCGATAAAACATTGACTTTTTTTATGCTCTGCATTACAATATTCCTATTGAAAAGTAAACGTAACTGTAAAGGTACTGAACAGTTACAGTTGATGATACTATATAAACAGAAAGGGTTTTTACATGGAAGAAACACTTCATATAGGTTTTATCGGGCTTGGTCTCATCGGCGGGTCAATTGCCCGATCTATTAAAAGATTTCATCCGGATTATCAGATTTATGCATATACCAGAACGGAAGCTACGCTGGATCAGGCGATGGCTGAGGGAATCGTTGATGTTAAATGTTCCAAAGAGGATCCGGCATTTTCCGCCTGTAACTACATTTTTCTCTGTGCTCCAGTTCACGATAATCTGTCATATCTGGCATGGCTGAAAGAAAGAATGTCTCCTGATTGTATTGTTTCTGATGTGGGAAGTGTAAAGGGGGAGATTCATAAAGCAGTTTCCCAGATGGGGCTGGACAATCATTTTATCGGTGGTCACCCAATGGCTGGTTCTGAAAAGACCGGGTATGAGAATTCTACCGATTATCTTTTGGAAAACGCTTACTATATTCTTACTCCGGGTGGTGAGATTGATATCATGCGTCTTACTTCTTTTATGGAATTAATTTCCTCCATTGGTGCTATTCCTCTGGTTCTTACTTATGAAGAACATGATTATATTACAGCAGCTGTCAGCCATCTCCCACATATTATTGCGTCTGCTCTGGTGAATACAGTACAAAAACTGGACACCTCAGAGGAATATATGAAAATGATTGCTGCCGGAGGATTTAAGGATATCACAAGAATTGCATCGTCATCTCCTGTCATGTGGCAGCAGATCTGTATGGAAAATCGTGAGATGATATCCAAAGTGCTTGATGAATATATCCGATTGATCGTGCAGGCAAAATGTTGGGTTGATAATGGTGATGCTGATGAAATATATCAGATGTTCGCTCATTCAAAAGAATACCGCAATTCCCTTCCCGACTCTAAAAAAGGTGCTTTTGATCGGGTGTTTGCTCTTTACTGTGATATTTATGACGAAGCCGGAGGTATTGCAACAATTGCCACTTTGCTTGCTATGAACAATATTAACATTAAGAATATTGGCATCATTCATAACCGGGAATTTGAAGAGGGCGTACTCCGCATTGAATTTTATGATGAAGAAGCTTATCAAAAGGCCGGAACTGCTCTTAAGGAAAGAAACTACCGGATTCATATCCGTTAAAATAACTGACAGGAAGGATTACTTAATGAAAATACAGAAATTATCAAAACCACTTCGGGGTGAAATCACGATTCCCGGAGATAAATCCATCTCACACAGAGCGGTCATGTTCGGTGCACTTGCCGAAGGAATCACGAGGGTAACGAATTTTCTTCAGGGAGCTGACTGTCTTTCTACTATTTCCTGTTTTAGAAACATGGGAATTCAGATTGATAATAGCCCGGAAGAAATCGTGATTCACGGAAAAGGCCTGCACGGACTTTCCGCACCCGCATGCACACTGGATACCGGAAACAGCGGAACAACCACACGATTAATTTCCGGAATTCTGGCAGGACAGAATTTTTCCTGTACTCTCACCGGTGATGAGTCGATTCAAAGCCGTCCTATGGGGCGTATTATCAAACCTCTGACCATGATGGGAGCTTCCATCGAAAGTGTCAAAGGAAATAATTGTGCTCCTCTTGCCATTCAGGGACATCCGCTTCACTCCATTCATTATGATTCACCGGTAGCATCTGCTCAGGTCAAATCCTGTGTTCTGTTGGCCGGACTTTACGGGGATGGCATTACCTCTGTCACAGAGCCATATCTGTCCAGAAATCATACGGAACTGATGCTCTCTCATTTTGGTGCACAGATCACCAGCGAAGGCTCCACCGCATCCATTCAGGCCGACCCAAAGCTTCACGGACTGGATATTGCTGTACCGGGAGATATTTCTTCCGCAGCATATTTTATCGCAGCCGGACTTCTTGTACCCGGTTCTGAAGTGCTGATTCGCAACGTGGGGATTAATCCCACCCGTGATGGCATTCTGAGAGTCTGCAGGGCAATGGGTGCTGATATTCAGCTTCTGAACGTAAAGGAAGCTGCAGGAGAACCTACCGCGGATCTTCTGGTAAGACACAGCACTTTACACGGTACTGTAATCGAAGGCGAACTGATTCCCACACTGATTGATGAGATTCCAGTGATTGCTGTGATTGCTGCATTTGCTGAGGGAACTACAATCATCCGAAATGCCGAAGAACTGAAAGTCAAAGAATCCAATCGACTGGATATTATGGTAACAGAGCTGAAAGCCATGGGCTGTGATATTGAAGGAACGGATGACGGCATGATTATTCATGGAGGAAAACCGATGCATGGAGCTGTCATTGACAGCAGATTAGATCACCGTATTGCCATGTCATTTGCAATTGCCGGACTTGCAGCTGACGGTGAAACCGAGATTCTCAGGGGAGAATGTGTGAATATTTCATATCCGGAATTCTACAGTGACTTGAATAGACTTCAAAATGCATAAAAAACAGCATAAGAAAAAAGAGACTGCGGCAGTGTTATAATTTGCACTGCCGCAGTCTCTTTTTTCTGGTACAATTCCTGTCAATCATAAAAGTCAATGACATCTTCAGGATTGTAATAGATTTTATCCAGTTCTTCCAGTTTACTTTTCCCGTCCTGAACATCCACAATGGATACCGCACAGTTGGCCGGAACATGTCCTCGCCAGAAATCCTCTCCCGGATGTTCTACGTGATACAAAAGTGCCCGGCTGGAACATCCATGAGAAGCAATCAATATGGTTTTATCCTGATATCCCTGGTTATGAATCAGTTCCTGATAGAATGCCCCGGTGCGTTCCAGCAATTGAGGAATGGTTTCTCCCCCTTCCGGCGGCTGGTAATGAAACGGATCTGCGAAGAAATCCTGAAAATCTGTAGATGGAATCTGAAAATTATCTTTCTTACAGCAAAGCCCTTCCCAGACACCAAAGGTAATTTCCTCGATCCGCTCATCCTCCAAAACAGGAATATTTCTGTCTCCCACAATCAGTTCAGCCGTCTGACGTGCCCGTTTTAAAGGGCTGGTGATTGCAAGGTCAAAGGGAATATCCTGCATAGCCTCAGCAGTCACTTTGGCAAGGCGAATGCCATTCTCATTCAGTTCAATATCCGCTTTTCCCTGCAATCTTCCTTCTGTATTCCAGACGGTTTCTCCATGACGTATAATGTATAATTTCATGTTACTTCCTCAGTTCAATTCCCATGCTCTCCAGACCGTTCAGAATCTTTTTCATTGCAGCGCTTACTTCGGATTCTTCCAGTGTTTTATCTTTGGAACGGAAGGTAATGGAGTAGGCCACTGATTTGAAGCCTGCCTGAATCTGACTTCCTTCGTAGATATCAAACAGTTCATAGTGTTCCAGAATCTTTCCGCCGCGCTGAGCGATCATATGCTCAATTTCGCCTACCAGAATATTCTTCGGTACAACCATGGAAATGTCTCTGTTAACTGCAGGGTATTTTGCGATTCCTTCGTATTTGCGGTCGAAGGTCGCATGTTTTACCACATTCAGAATATCCAGTACAGCCACATATGCTCTTGTTCCGATTCCATACGTATCTGCAACGGCTGGATGTACCTCGCCAAGATAACCTATGGTATCTCCTTCATATCTGATCAGGGCCTGACGTCCTGGATGAAGGAATGGTTTACCTGCTTTTGGATCATATTCCACTTTTTTATGCATGCCTACCTGATCAAAGAACTCCTCAATAACACCTTTCATGTCAAAGAAATCTCCATCTCCGTACATACCAAGGGTGAACATCATCCGTTCTTCCGGCAGTTCTGTCAGTGGAAGGGTCTTCGGAATGTAAATATTTCCCAACTCATAGAGACGAACGTTTTTGTTTCTTCTATTATAATTAGTTGCAAGAGAAGTCAGCATACCATTCAAAGAAATAGTTCTCATAATGCTGAAATCTTCTCCCAGCGGATTAGAGATAACAATCGCATTTCTCTGTGGATCATCTGACGGGATCTGCAATTTATCAAACACCTTCGGGCTTTCAAAAGAGTAACAATATCCCTGTGAGAAGCCACAGTATTCAGCCACATCTCTTGCCACTTCCTCAATACGAAGTTTGAACGGCAGTTTTCCGGTAGTAGCCTCACCACTTGGAAGTGTGGTAGGAATATTATCGTAGCCATAGAATCTGGCAACTTCTTCTGCAATATCTGCTGTGCGGAAAATATCATGACGGAAGGTCGGTGCTACAATTTCGTTGGTTTCTGCATCATAAGCCAGTTCCACACGACTCAGGTACTCCAGCATCTGTTCTCTGGAAATATCTGTTCCCAGAAGGCTGTTGATTTTTTCAGGCTCGAATGGTACTCTTACCGGTTCTTTTGTTGTTGTATAGACATCAACCATACCTCCAACAACTTCACCTGCTCCCAGTTCTTCCATCAGCTGGCAGGCACGGTCAATGGCTGCCTGTGCATTATTGGGATCCAGACCTTTTTCAAACTTACCGGATGCATCGGTACGAAGACCGATTCTCTTGGAAGAAAGACGGATATTAGTACCATCGAAGCATGCAGCTTCAAACAGTACAGTTTTTACCTGATCTGTGATCATGGAATTTTCACCACCCATGATACCGGCAATACCTACTGCCTTTTCCCCATCGCAGATCATCAGCACATTTTCATCCATCCGACGTTCCTGACCATCCAGGGTAACGAATTTTTCATCTTTACCGGCACGGCGAACAACGATTTCACGATTGGCAATGGTATCCAGATCATAAGCATGCATCGGCTGTCCAAACTCTTCCATCACATAGTTGGTAATATCTACCAGATTGTTGATCGGACGGATACCGTTTGCTGCCAGACATCTCTGCATCCATTTCGGTGATGGACCGATTTTCACATTTTTTACAACTCTTGCACAATAACGGGGGCAAAGATCTGTATCTTCTACTGTTACTTTGATATAGTCTTCTGCTTTCTCGTCATTACCTGTTGCCTTAACGACAGGAGGTACGAATTTTTTGTTGAAAGTTGCCGCAGCTTCTCTGGCAATTCCCAGCACACTGTAGCAATCTACACGGTTGGAAGTAATCTCATATTCAAAGATTACATCATCCAGGCCCAAAGCATGAATCGCACTTTCTCCTACCACAGCATCTTCCGGGAAAATATAAATACCGTATTCCGGTGCTTCCGGATACATTTCTCTTGTAGACCCCAATTCTTCGATGGAGCACATCATACCGAAGGATTCTACGCCGCGAAGTTTTCCTGCTTTGATTTCCACACCACCTGGAGTTTTCTTTCCGTCATGTCCGCCGGCTACACGTCCGCCAGGAAGAACCACCGGCACCTTATCCCCCTCTTTAACATTGGGAGCCCCTGTGACAATCTGAGTAACCTCATTTCCCACATTTACCTGACAAATGATCAGTTTATCAGCATCCGGGTGCTTTTCAATCTTTTCAATCTGTCCGATCACAATATTTTCCAGATCTGCATCCAGTTTTTCATATCCCTCTACTTTTGTTCCGGACAGAGTCATCGCATCGGTATATTCCTGTGCAGTAACATCCAGGTCAGGAACAAACATTTTAATCCATGATAAAGATGTATTCATTATCTTCTTCCTCCTAGAACTGTTTTAAGAAACGATAATCATTTTCATACAGAAGACGCATATCGTCGATTTCATATTTCAAAAGTGCAATACGCTCCAGACCTACACCGAATGCAAAACCAGTGTATTCATTCGGGTCGATACCACACATTTCCAGTACATGCGGATGTACCATGCCGCAGCCCAGAATTTCAATCCAACCGGAACCTTTACAGAAACGGCAGCCGCTTCCGCCGCACTTGAAACAGGAAACATCTACTTCCGCACTTGGCTCTGTAAATGGGAAATGATGAGGACGGAATTTTGTTTTTGTTTCCGGTCCAAATAATTCTTTTGCAAACTCTTCCAAAGTTCCTTTCAGGTCGGCAAAGGTAATGTGTTTGTCAATCACCAGTCCCTCAATCTGATGGAAGGACGGAGAATGTGTGGCATCTACTTCGTCAGAACGGAACACACGTCCCGGTGCGATCATACGGATCGGAAGTTTGCCTTTTTCCATCGTTCTTGCCTGAACCGGAGATGTCTGGGAACGAAGAAGGATGCTGTCATTGATAAAGAAGGTATCCTGTTCATCTCTGGCCGGATGATTTTCCGGAATATTCAGTTTGGTAAAGTTATAATCTGCATATTCTACCTCAGGTCCTTCTACCACTTCATATCCCATACCAATAAAAATTCTCTCTACTTCTTCAAGAGCAATGGTATTCGGATGACGATGGCCTACATTTGCTTTCTTTGCAGGCAGTGTCACGTCAATGACTTCAGCAGCCATTTTTGCTTCCCGGAGCTCTTTCTCCAGACGTGATTTCGTTTCATCCATCATTTCCTCGATTTTTGCACGGACATCATTGACCATCTGTCCTACTTTCGGTCTGTCTTCCGGTGCAACATCCTTCATACCTTTCAGAACAGAGGTCAGCTGACCTTTCTTTCCAAGGAAATTCACTCTTACATCATTCAATTTGTCCAGGGCATCGGACTGTTCTATTCTTTCAGAAGCTTCGTCCAGAATCGCCTGCAGTTTTTCTTTTATGCTGTTGCTCATGACTTTTCTCCTTTATTATGATTTACGTTCGGTCTGTACCGACAGAATATTTAAATCGCATCTGATGTTTGAATTGCGATCCTGCCCGGAGGGCTTTTAATTATAGGATAGTCAAGAGACTTTCCTATAACACAAAAACCCCGTCCCACTAAGGGACGAGGTCAATACTCGCGATACCACCCAAATTCCCGGATACAAGATCCGGACTCTCTCATCAGCTTAACGCGCTTCAACGTCATCCCCTACTGAATTCAGGAATGCAGCTCCAGTGCGAATCTCAATACCTATCTGAACTTAAAGGGGCTTACAGCCGGCGACCCCTTCTCTCTGAAAGAAAATAGATATCTACTGACACTTTCACAGCCTTTCGTTATCAACGTCTATTCTAAGCATAATTTAATGGATTGTCAAGCTTTTTATTCAGCGTCATCTTTGCTATCCCGAATGCCATTGATGATTTCATGATATTCCGCTTTGATTCTTTCTGATGCCATGCGATGAACTTCCCGCAGTTTTTCCTCAAAATAGGCATTGATTTCCGCTCCGATCAGCATAATATACATACAGAAATATAACCACAGAAGAATCAATATGATAGTCGTAAGACTTCCATACATATTGGAGAATCCGTCATAAACATCCAGATAGATAGAAAAACCAAGAGAGAATAATGACCATGCGACTGCAGAAATAACAGCTCCGGGAAGCTGGCTTCGAAAACTGGCGTTCCGGTTAGGCAAAAATTTATAAATCATAAGAAAGATTATAATCAGAACAATCATAGAGATTCCTGTTCTCATGCCAATGATATAAGCCGTAATTCGAGCCAGCACTGGAATATAATGAGCCAGTACTTTCTGAATGGAATTACCAAATACCAGCAACAAAAGGCTGCCAATAATTGCAAATATGAAAAGCAGGGTATAGACGGCAGATCTGATTCTCATAATCACATAATTACGGGTTTCTTCCACATGATAAATAGCATTGACACAATCCGTCAATGCATTGATACCTTTCCCTGCACTCCATAAAGTAAATATTGCGGAAATAGGTACTACTGCTGTTGATTTTCCATATACTTCCCGAATGATATTCAGCAAAAATTTGCGGAAGTCTCCTGTACCGGGGACTATCCGTAAAAGAACACTTGTGATAACATCCTGTGTGATTGGCGTATACTGAACCAGAGTCAGAAGAAGCATTAAAAAGGGTATAAAAGACAACAATATGAAATATGCAGCCTGCGATGCAAATGCTCCTATATGGTCGCTGTTCAGGCGATTCATAAAACCTGATACAGTTTTCAATAATTTCATCTTCTATTCCCTTCCTTTATCTAACCAAATTCATTTTCAAATGTAATCTCCTGATAAAATGTTTTCAGAATTTCCTGCCAGTTCCATCCTTTTTCTGCCATACATTTTGCCCCATTCTGACTCATGCCAACACCATGACCGTATCCACCGCCATAAATGACAAGTGCATCAGGTTCATTTTCATTTCCACATATTTCCAATGAAAGATATGCACTGGGAAGAAGTTTTTGATTCGTTGATTCACTTCCGTCGTTTTTTATAAGAGAAAATCCATAAGGAGATAGAAACTCCCGTACATGGTATTCATTTTCAATGATAGCAGTTTCTTCTGATCCTGTCAGAAGAACAGCAATCGCCGCTCCTCCATCTGATCGGTCTGTCACTGAGATATCTTTCAATTCCCCTGTTTCGGGAAATTGTGCAGAAGCTCTTTTTTCGATTTCTTCCCAGGGAAATGTCACAGACCACCGGTACCAGGGTTCCTCTGATTCAAAATCACCGGGCTGCGGATGAAGCAAATACTCATCCGGATTTAATTTGTCCGTACCATTCGAAGTTATGGCTTCGCCTGCTGCCATAGCTTCCACAGCTTCTTCTGAAACCGATATACTTTCCAGATAGCCTGCTGATGTATCATTTCCCCAGACCTGATCCGAACTGGTAAATCCGCAGGATGTAGAAAAGAAATATGCCTGTATGGGCATATTCTGCCATATCATAATCTGACCTTTTGTCTCGTCTACAGCAGCATCGGTAGATTCCTGCCTGGGAATATTATTATAAACTTGAAAGGATATGGTATCATCCACATCTGCCTCATAACCATCCAGGCGATGTTCCTGCATCTGCGAAACCGCATAAGTCCTGGCACAGACGGCCTGTGCCTTCAGTGCTTCTTCAGGATAAGAAGACGGCATCTCACTGGGTACCACATACTTCAGATATGTTTCCAGATCAAGACAATTGACAATCGAAAAACCATTGTCACCTCTGGTAATTTCCAGTACACCTTCATAAGCCGGCATACCCTGGGAACGCTGCAGAGACTGGATACAAATACTTCCCATTCGATTTTTGGGATAAACCGTAACAGTCTCCCCCACATGCAGTACATCTTCTATATCCAATAAAGTTCCCGGAGGATACTCCCCGCTGTGAGTCCCTTCCATAACCAACACTTCCTCCGATACAAGAAGCACAGAATCAAGAACCGGAGACTCCTGCGAAGAATCCGTCAACAAAACCCGGATATCCCGTTCATCACGCTTTACTGGCTCCGTTGTCTTCAAAACCACCTCTTCAGATGGAACAACCACAAAATCCACCTCTTCATAGCTGCCTTGTTCCTCAGAAATAGACAAATCCATATCCCTTTTACTCTGAACTCCCTTCCGGCAAAACACCAACACAGCTCCCATCAACAGAAGAATGACATATTTCTCTTTACAACTCTCCATAATATATGCATTTTCTATGTTTACTCATTTCCTAGTATATGAGTAAACATAGAAACTATTCGTAACTGTTCAGTACATTCACCGTCACGAGCAAAAATCCATTGAAAATTTATTCTACAATAAACTTGTATATAGTCCTTGTATCGTATTTTTCTCCTGCTTTCAGGAATGGCTGTTTAAAATGTGTATCATTCACAGCATTCGGGCAGTACTGAGATTCCAGACAGAATCCATGACGTTTGTCATATACTGCACCTTCTTTGCCTTTTTCATTCTCGATAAAGTTTCCGGCATAAAACTGAACCGCAGGACAATCTGTATAAGCTTCCATGCCGATTCCTGTTTCTTTGCAGTATGCTTTCGCCATCAGAACAAATTCCCCGTCCTCTTTGTCAAGAACGTAATTGTGATCAAAACCACCTGTCAGCTTTAACTGCTCAAAATCAGCCTCGATGTCTTTTCCGATTTCCTTTGGAACCGTAAAATCCATCGGTGTACCTGCCACCGGTACAATCTCACCGGTAGGAATGGATTTGGAATCAACAACCGGTGTATAATGAGAAGCGAAAATCTGCATCGTCTGATCATAAACCACACCAGTGTTATGTCCAGCAAGATTGAAATAACTGTGGTTTGTCATATTGGCAACCGTGTCCTGATCACTGGTACCCTCATAATGAATCTCCACCGCATTCTCATCGGTCAATGTATAGGTTACTTTTACATCAAAGTTCCCCGGGAATCCCTGTTCGCCATCCGGACTGAAATGATGAAATACAACGGATTGTCTCTGTACTTCGGCGTCCCACATCATAAATTCAAAACCATCCGGGCCGCTATGTAAATTATTTTCATTTTCATTTGGTGTAAGCTGCACTTTTTTTCCGTTCAGCATAAAAGATGCCTGATCGATTCTGTTGCCATTTCTTCCAATGGTAGAACCAAAATGTGGTGCATTGACCTGATAGTCGGAGCCACAATCGTACCCCAGAACCACGTCCGTCAGTTTCCCGTTCTTATCAGGAACAAGAACACTTACCAGAATGGCACCATAATCCGTAACTTTCATCACTGCTCCCTTACCGTTTGTCACTTCAAATAAAGAAATAGCCTGTCCGTCATCTGTCTTTCCAAAATCACGCTTTACAACACTCATAATTGCCTCCCAATATTTTTTTCTTAGAAACAGTAAAGAGAGTCATATACATGACTCTCTTTTTAGCTTTCGTGACCCCAGGATGCCGTTTCCCTTATTTTGACGCCTAGCAACTGCTAGGTGGGTGACCGCAGTATCTCTTCTGCCTTCCGCTGCATAAATGGCGGCCTGACATCCAATCAACGATATAGGAATCCCATAAACGTAAATGTAGGTTCAAAATTAAGAGAGGATCGCACACCCCAGGAAATCACATGATTACCGTTTCATTCGGTGCATATCTGTTTCTTGGGATTATTATACCTTAGTTTATGTCAGATTTCAAGAATAATACTCAGATTCCTAAAAACTTTTTTACAACGCCAGGCATTTCATCCACTTCTGCCACGGTATTATGACGAATCTCGGCACTTCTGATTTCTTCGATTGCATTCGGAACAGGTACTTTTGATATGGCAGAAAGTTCATCCACCAGTTCAAAATCACCCATAGCTGCATACTTTTCACTGTCAATTGCTTCCATTACACTTCTGGTGAACTTGTAAGGACTTGCGGTAGAAGCAATCACTGTTTTGGTCGTATCGCCTGTTTCTTCCACATATTTTCTGTAAACGGAAGCAGCAACTGATGTATGGGTATCGATGACATAACCGCATCCCTCATAGATTCTGCGAATTGTCTCAGCTGTTTCCTCTTCATTGGCATAATTTCCATAAAAATCAGCAAGCTGAGCTTTCATCTCTTCGTCAATTGTATATTTACCGTCTGCTGAAAGAGACTCCATCAGTGCTTTATTTTTCACCGCATCATTGCCTGCAATGCGATAAATCAGACGTTCCAGATTACTGGAAATCAGAATATCCATGGACGGTGATGTAGTAAGTATAAATTCTCTGTTTCTGTCATATTCGCCAGTTACAAAGAAATCATAAAGTACTTTATTGTCATTGGATGCACAAATCAGTTTATTGATCGGAAGGCCCATATTCTTTGCATAAAATGCTGCAAGAATGTTTCCAAAATTACCGGTAGGAACAACCACATTGATCTTTTCGTCTGCTGCGATTTTTCCTTCTTTGTATAAAGATGCATATGCATATACATAGTATACGATCTGAGGTACAAGACGACCGATGTTGATGGAGTTGGCAGATGAAAACTGATAACCGGCCTCCTCCAGCTCTGCTTTCATATCGGCATCATTGAAAATTTTCTTCACTCCTGTCTGGGCATCATCAAAATTTCCATAAATAGCAACCACATAGGTATTATCACCTTTCTGTGTCACCATCTGTTTTTCCTGAATGGGGCTTACACCGTCCTTCGGGTAAAATACAATTATTTTTGTTCCCGGAACATCAGCAAATCCCGCCATTGCAGCTTTTCCGGTATCTCCGGATGTTGCTGTCAGAATCACGATATCGTTTGTTACCTGATTCTTCTTTGCTGCGGTTGTAAGAAGATACGGAAGGATAGACAATGCCATATCTTTAAATGCGATGGTGGCACCATGGAACAACTCAAGGAAGTATGCTCCATCAGCACTTGTAAGCGGTGCAATCTTCTCTGTATCAAATTTTTTATCATAAGCATGGGCAATACAGTCTTTCAGTTCTTCCTCTGTAAAGTCTGTAAGAAAACGGCTCATTACTTCATAAGCCACTTCCTGGTAAGACATCTCTGCCAGTTTTTCCACAGGCACATCCAATGCAGGAATCTGATCCGGTACAAAAAGCCCTCCATCCTCTGAAAGACCTTTCAGGATTGCCTGGGAAGCAGTAACGGTGCTTCCATTTCCTCTGGTACTTCTGTATAAAACTTCCATTCTGTTATACACTCCTCATTATAAATACTTTTATGTAGTAAATCACTGTAGTTTCTGATTATAGCACAGGATATTTTTATTAGCAATCCTTATTTTACACATAAAAGCAATGTCCGCCATGTTCAAATAAAAATGTAAGATTCTCTTCGAACCATTTGATGTTATCTTCTTCCGACTGATTCTTCGCAATAAAATATAATGCTCCCTGAGACAAATCTTCACCGTCTATTGCTCTGTTAACTGCTTCTCTGGTTGTATCAGATACTGTAACTGTATAAATACGTCCGTCTGCGGTTGGTGAAAACTGAGGACTTCCACCGGAACGCTCCCAGATTACATCTGTAATGTTTTCCGGAAATTCGTCACTGTCCACACGATTAAGAATAACATTTGTAACCATAATCCGGCCTTCCAGATCCTCTCCTCCAGCTTCTGCCTCTACAATTGCAAGAAGATTTTCATAATCCTTATCTGACATTCTTGTTGTTCCCGCAAGTTCCCAGGACTGATTGTCAAGAGCATTGACCGATTGTAAGAGACGGGAACCTACGTCCAATCTGGATACAACTTCTGTCTTTATCATGCGCTGACCTACAAGAACCATCTCACAGCTGACTCCCAATACCCGAAAATTATTTTTCAGCCCTTTCGAAGAGAGAACACCATGAATAATTCCCTGATACCCCAATGGTATCAGAGGGTCAGGATCCTCATCGTCTGAAGAAACCGCTTCTTTCTGTGCGGTATTTCCCTCCTGCGTACTTCTTTCGTGCACTTCTGCTTTTCCTTCCGCATCTGAGTTTCTGCTACATACGACTGCAGTTCCGGTAAAAATCAGTGCAGTTCCCGCAGCAACAGCTATACAGGCATGACGATGCATTTTCCATGTTCGGACAAGATAGATACGGAGAAAATTCAATACCTGATTCAATTTTTTCATATAGTACCTTTCACTGACATGATTTGTTCAAACTATTTTAAACTTCCGTAACATTATTTATATAAAAATTATAAAATGTTCAAAAATCAAAGTCAATAGAAACGGCCTATTTTCGCCTATTTTTACGAATTTGCTCCCACTTTTTCATGAATATTGACGGTAAAATATGGGGATGTTTCCCACTTTCGGAAATATTTCCCTGTTTATTGAAGCTCAATCCCCCATATTTTGCAGGCACGGGTTCCCACAACTACATAATTTTCATATACTGCCGGTGATGCTTCTATAGAACCTTCACTCAAAGCAAGTGTGTCCAATACTTCTCCTGTCTCTCCATGTAACAGGTACATATTACCGTTACAGCTGCAGTAGATTACCTGTCCGTTACCATCCTGCTGGTATACACAAACAGGCGAAGACCAGGCATAAACAGCCTGATGTTCCCATTTCACTTCTCCCGTTGTCTTATCCAGACATGCAAGAACACCTTTGTATGCTTCGCCGGTTCGGGAAACAGTCACATATATCTTATCAGACAGCTGGTTTTCACCCACAGCAATCGTAGACTGTACGCCACCGGAGACTCCATCCTGCGTATAACATTCATAATCTGTCCGCCAAACGACTTCCCCATTTTCCGCATCAATTTTCCAGATTGGAATTGGTGCGGTTGTGGAACTTCTCCATCCCAGATGGAAAGATGTACTTACATAAAGATACAGATGGTCATCTTCCATGGAAAGCACTGGTGTAGAATTCGAATCATCAAGAATATCCTGCACCCACACCAACTGCAAGGTGTTCAGATCAAGACACATCAGATGACCGCCGTTGTCTGCTACGAAAAGATAGCCTTTATAGATGGCTGCACTGGTTTCCATACCCAGCCAGTAAGAGGACTGACTGGTTCTCTTTCCATAATATCTCCACTTGACGATATGATCCGGATTGATGGAAAGGGTTCCTGCAGTTTCATCATAAACGGTATTCAGCTTCATTATATAGAGGATTCCATTTTCCCCGGGATAAATCAGGGTGTCGGTCTCTGCATCTACCAGCGGCGATGAATCAAAGAAGCTGAGAGAACCACGCAGGGAAAACGGATCACTGTTGCCAAAAGTATACATAACGCTTCCATCCAGAAGATTGATGATAAATACTCTGGCTTTTCCGTTAGTGCTGTCGTAACCGGCTCCCACATACATGATGGGATATCCTCTCGGATCCAGTGCACCGGCTCCTTTAAATGTAAAACCAAGATTCAGCGCATCTCGGGTGGCTTCTCCTGTTTTAAGATCCATAAAATAAATATAACCATCCATACAGGCATAAATGACTTCCACCAGCTCATCATCTGCTTTCGCCCAGTCATACATATTCATATGAGTTTTCACTTCTTTTGGCCATTTCATCATCAGCGGCTGTCCCGTCCATCCGCTTCCGGTCCATGTGTGGCTTCCATAAGCCAAGGCACCTGTATTTTTTGACCACAGACCGTTTAATTTATATTCTGACATATTGGCATAACCAAAAGCAGGACTGTTTCGGAAATTATCGCCGCGGAAAGAAATAATGCCATCTACAGTGGTATAATCCTCCCCTAACCCAAATTCTATGGTAGATTCAGGTGCATAGGATTTCAGGTCTGCCAGCATGGTTCCATCGACTTCTATGGCAGTCTCTGCAATCATATTTGCCGGATCCGTGTTTTCAGTATAGTAAGGCGTAAATGAAGGATCTGCTTGTTCAAACGTCACCACATCCGGTGCCGCGGTTTCTTCCACTTCTTCATTTTCCGGAGTGAGCAGAAAATCTGTCATCGGATTTTTTACTTCCATATTTCTTATAGGCACAAGAATTGTCTGGTAAGCAAAAATCAGAACCCCAACACCTATCAATACTTCACCCAGAATAATTAAAAAATAACGTTTTGATAATTTTTTTCTATTTTTCTTTTGTGACATAATCGTTTTGCACTCCTTAATTAAAACACAGACAATACTTTTGTTTCATTTTATGATGCAGTAATATATGGAATTGCCTCTGAAACACTTTGATATATAATGTAACCTTCACATTGACACATCTCTTTATATCCATATGCATTCAGGATTTTCTCTGCAATCGGACGATTTTCATATGTTACTACAAAATTATAATCTCCTTCTGATGCCTTCTGAAGTACATAATCATAATCCGGAATCTCACTTTCCATCTGCTCATAAACACGGGTTTCCATTTCAGGCATGTATGCGATATGACCATGGGCATTTCTTCCATACATCATATAGATATCTCCTGAATACTGCCGTACATCACAAAACAAAGTCTGAGGCATAATACATCTTGGCTCTTCTTCTCTTGCCAGTATTTCGTTACAGACAGCCTGCACTTCTTTAGGAAGTTTTTCCAGAGTCTCAACAATAGTAAATCCTCCATATTGAAAAACATTTGTTCCTTTTAATAAAACAAGTCCACAGAAAATCAGTGCAATACCCACTTTTATTATCTTGTTATCACAACACTGTATCATCTTTATGACTGCAAGACCAATTATGATAGCGGTCGGAAACATCCATAACAAACGCCAGTATATCACTTTTTTAAAAATCAACTGATACATTAGGGGATTCAAGACAACCATAACAATCAGCCCCATTGGTATCAAAAATTTTACTCTAAGTTCCGGAAAATGAGCAAACAGATACATAAATGCAAAAATCGTAAGTATCAGATAAAATCCGTCAGCATAATAGAGCTTAAACCATCTTTGTATTGTTTCAATTGCATACAACATAAACTCTTCCTTCTCCTGTTAATGTAAAAAACGATAGAGCCCATAGTAAATTATATTTGGAATACAAAACATCCAGAGAATACAGATAACTCTCCAGTTTCTCTTTGAAATACCATACACCATTCCCATGCATCCCATCATAAGTGTTCCAATGATTACACCCATACCAGACATCAGACACATGGACAAATTCAGAAAAAAAAGCAAAATATAATATTGGTATTTACCTTCATCATAGATCCAACACCCAATTGTATATGCTGCTGGAATTCCAACACCTGCAATAACAGCCTTCCCCTGCCATATTCTTGTAAGAAGAAAACATTCTTCAGTGTAGATAGAAAAATGACCATATATACTTAAGAACAAAACCATATCTAAAAAGAGACTCCGGTAGATGAGATGGTCCCCGAAAAAAACTTCTGACATCATCCACCACACACACACGGCTGCTAACAGTAAAATAATCGGGAGTACAGTATGAGCCATAATTGTCGCATGTACACCAGTCAGTCTGGCACACCACGCAATGAACACCGCCCAGGGAGCGGTCACATCCTTTTTAACTTCACGAACAAAGGAATCTTGTATATTACCTGTAGCCGGATTTGATAAATACATTGTATCTGTTCGCAGCATATCTACTGCATTCACAACAAACCTTGAATCATCAGCGTCTGTATGTTGTGTCATTAATGTCACCAGAAGCAGCGCAGCGATAAGCACAAACATACATATCACTGCAGTCTTCTCACTATTCTTATAATCAGAAAAAGTTATATGGATAAAATTCCTTTTGCAAATTCCATAAACACAAAAAATCGCAGTCAATATTGTCAACACAATAAAGGCTATAGTAAAAGATACCTTTTTCATCACCAATGGTACCGTTATCAACTGAAAAACTGCCCAGATCAGCAGCCACCCACTGACATACAACAGAGCAATATTCTTTTTCAGTTTCAAAACAGATACAAGTGCATTTCCTGCTGATACAGGAATTAATACCAGTATAATTCCTGCCAACAGAATATGTAATAACGAAATAATCATAATTATTCTCTCCTGTTTTTTTAGCATTTCTATATAAACTATAACAGAGGAAAGAAAAAACGTCCAGTATTTCATCAAATATCGACTTTTTTGCTCACTGTTCATATAGGAAATTTCCAAATATTAAAATTCCCCCTTTACTTTTTTAAATTGTTTTGCTATAATAATCAGCACCGGGGTATGGCGTAGCTTGGTAGCGCGCACGGCTGGGGGCCGTGAGGTCGCAGGTTCAAATCCTGTTGCCCCGATTTTCCATTTTTATATAAAAAGCGTTGATGAGGAATAGTACAGATGCAACGGACGACAGAGAGCTGCTGGATGGTGCGAAGCAGTGGAAGAAACATTTGGAACTGCCCTCGGAGCAGCTGCCCGAAAAGCTTATCTGAGTAGGCGCAGACGGAAAGCCCTGCCGTTATCATGGGGTAGGATATAAGGCTTTTGCCCGTATCTGGATGAGTGCATGGATTTTCCATGAACAGGAGTGGTACCGCGTAGGATATAATTCCTTCGTCTCTTAATTGCTAAGAGATGGAGGATTTTTTGTTTTACAGGAAAGTATAAGATAAAAAGCATTCCGCTGTAAAGTCGATATTTTTCTGCTTAACAGGAAATCTAACAAACATTGGAAAAACAGGAGGACAACTATTATGATGAATCACAAAAAATACGTAAGACAGTATCATATGCCGCCGGTGCGCTGCATGAAGTGGGCTGAGAAAGAATATGTAGAGAAAGCTCCTATCTGGTGCAGCGTTGACCTTCGCGACGGCAACCAGGCATTGGTAATCCCCATGAGCCTGGAACAGAAAATTGCATTTTTCAAATTATTAGTTAAGATTGGATTTAAGGAAATTGAAGTCGGTTTTCCCGCTGCTTCTGAGACAGAATATGAATTTCTGCGTGCCCTTATCGAACAGAATCTGATTCCGGAAGATGTTACCATTCAGGTTCTCACTCAGGCAAGAGAGCATATTATCCGAAAAACCTTTGAAGCTGTGAAAGGTGCTCCCCGGGCGATCATCCATGTATATAACTCTACATCAGTGAGCCAGAGGGAGCAGGTCTTCAGAAAATCTAAAGAAGAAATTCTGAATATTGCAGTAGAAGGTGCTGCTCTTCTGAAAAAACTGGCTGATGAAACAGAAGGAAACTTCCTGTTCGAATACAGCCCGGAAAGTTTTACAGGAACAGAACCGGAGTATGCTTTGGAAGTATGTAATGCCGTACTGGATGTATGGAAACCGACTCCGGATAAAAAAGCAATCATCAATCTTCCTGTAACGGTTGAACATTCCATGCCTCACGTATACGCCAGCCAGATTGAATATATGTGTGAAAATATGAAGTACAGAGAAAATGTTATCGTATCTCTTCATCCGCATAATGACCGCGGTTGTGGTGTTGCAGATTCTGAAATGGGACTTCTTGCCGGAGCAGACCGTATCGAAGGCACATTGTTTGGAAATGGTGAACGTACCGGTAATGTTGACATCATCACCCTTGCCATGAATATGTATGCACAGGGTGTAGATCCTGAACTTGATTTCAGTGACATGCCGGATATCTGTGAAAAATACGAAGAATACACAGGTATGAAAGTAGATGAAAGAAGCCCTTACAGTGGTGCTCTGGTATTTGCTGCATTCTCCGGTTCTCATCAGGATGCGATTGCCAAAGGAATGAAATGGATCGAAGAAAAAGATCCGGAGCACTGGACTGTGCCTTATCTTCCAATCGATCCGACAGATGTTGGAAGAAACTATGATGCAGACGTGATCCGCATCAACAGCCAGTCAGGCAAAGGCGGCGTTGGATATATTCTGGAGACAAAATTTGGTCTCAACCTTCCGCCGAAAATGCGGGAAGCAATGGGATATGCAGCGAAAGCCGTTTCCGATCATACTCACAAAGAGCTTATGCCGGAAGAAATTTTCGAGTTGTTCAAGACGACCTTCGAAAATGTCAAAAAACCGTACAGTGTTGTCAGTGTTCATTTCCAGCAGACAGGACCAATCACTACACAGGTTACTTCTTCCTGCAATGGCCGTGTGATCACTACAGAAGCTACCGGTAACGGTCGTCTGGATGCGGTAAGTAACGCTTTAAAGAAAGCCTATAATCTTCAGTATAAAGTTGTTTCTTATACAGAGCACGCACTGGAACAGAGTTCTACTTCAAGAGCGATTGCTTATGTTGGAATCCAGAAACCGGACGGTTCTCTTTCCTGGGGTGCAGGTGTGGATTGCGACATTGTGAAGGCATCTATCGATGCTTTAGTCACCGCTATCAATAATCGATAATAAAAAGCCCGTAAATAAAGGATTTTTTGAAGTACAGAATGCATAAATTGTGTAAGAATCTCATAGGAGAATGTTTGATAATATTTCATATTGTTTCATAAAATTTCATCTAAAAAGTGTATGTGATTGTGTAGACAGAAACTAAAAGTGTGTAGAGGAAAGAAAACTAACAAAAGAGTGCCAAAGACCAGCAAAGATATCTAGCAATAGATATCTTTGCTTTTTTATGAAATACAAGTCTAACACTTGTGACTTTAGTCATGAGTTATTGACGTATATGTCTAAAATACAATTTTGACATTGTATGCTTCTAAAACCAATCCCGCACTGAATTTCTTACCAGATTTACTCACAAATCCACTCTTCTTTTCTAATTTTCCTGTTTCTATCAATGTTTTCACATCTGTTTCACTAAGCTTTTTTCCATAGCATGGATAAACACCTTTAAGCCACAGTTACAAAAATATCCAGCTTTATTTGCTTTAACATCTTTGTGACAGTACGGGCATGTGATTCCTGAGTCAAAGGAAAAACCAATCGTGTGATCATCCTTTAGAATCAGTCTTGCACGAAAGGAAGTCCCATCCTTTCTTTTCAGATTATATGGATGTGTCGGTTTCCGACTCACTAATTGTTTGATATCTTTATCAGTAAGTGTTACTCCAAGTACATAAGTGGGCAGATAAAAATCACAATCCTCATTGATACATTTATAACCTTTGCCCCTGATGGACAGGCTTCCACCACATTTAGGACATGGCAATCCGGTATCGCTCATTATAAAATTGATATTCTTCTGATTGATCTGATCGCATATTTGATATAGTTGATCGAGCATGGCCTGGTATACATCATCATATCGTGCTTCACCTCGTTGGATTTTTTTAATATCATAATCCATTTTTGCAGCAAATACTGGGTCTGTGATCTCAATGCCGGAAAGGTCTTCAATATACTTCCGCCCCTTCTCTGTAATATACAAGCCCTTTTTATCAACTACATATCCTCTCATCAGTATTTCCTTGATAATTGCAGCCCTCGTTGCAGGCGTACCGATTCCTTGTGAATCTGCCAGAGACTTCCGCAGGGTTTCATCTTTGATCTGATTGGCAATATTTTTCATGGAATCTATGAGTAATGCCTGGGTCAGACGTTTTGGTGGCTGCGTTAATTTCTTTACTGGGTCCATTTTATTTGCTCTGACATTATCCCCTTCATTTAGATCAGGCAGGATGGATTCCTTTAATGTTCCATACAAGGCACGCCAGCCAAGTACCTTATTTATCTTTCCTTTTACAGAGAAAAGATATGAGCCATGTTCTGTGATCAAAGTTGTCTTTTCCTGTTTCAACGGAGGCAGGAATTGGGCAAGAAGACGTTTGTAAATATGCCGGCAGAGATTGATCTCATCTGCAGTCATTTTGTCCAATTCCGGCATCTTGCCAGTAGGCAGCAGGGCATCATGTGACTCTTTCTCCACCTCTTTGGTATTGACAACGGACTTATTAGCCACTGTACGGGCAATATCAGTCTTTGTAATGGCTTGTAAATAGGTTCCCAATTCAGGAAACGCTGCAACACATTTTAATAAAGGCACAAGGTCTTTTGCTCTTTCTTCAGAAATATAGCAGCACTGAGTTCTCGGATAGGTAACTATTTTATGTGTCTCATATAAAGACTGCAGTAATTGGAGTGTGTAGTCCGGTGAGTAACCAAACATCTGTCCTGCTTCTGATTGTAAAGATGCCAGGTCATATAATTTGGAAGCCGAAACAGCTATTTCTTCTGATATTCTTTCTTTTACAAAGCCGTTTAATGGAATATCTTTTGGTATATCGTCTGTACTTTTAAACTTTTTTACAGAATGATTCTCGTCACATAATTGACATCTGAAACCATTTCCGTAATCTGCTTCTAAAATGTAGTATTCCTGTTGAACAAAATTGTCAATGGCAGTCGAATTGTCATATATCAGTTTGATCGTAGGGGCCTTTACCCTTCCGATCGTAGTTGTCTGACCAGTTTTTACAGACATTTGCATTGTTGCATTCATTCCAAATAACCAGTCTGCTCTGGATCGAAGTAAGTAAGACTGAGTAAACCGGATATG
>JALERM010000079.1 GCA_022764165.1 Eubacterium sp.
CCCACCCGGATTAGGGAACCGTCCGTTAGGGTATTGATCATTGTGATGTAGTCTGCTGCAAGCACAGACAGACTGAGGCTAGTCAACCGGCTTTTTCAAGCCCCTACTTCAGACCGTTAGGTCAAGTAGTGGGTAATTGACGTTCAGCATCACTCATTTCGGTCATTCTGGGAAGTGTACGTATGTAATTGAAATCAGATATGACTCCTCCTAAATACACGCCACTATGGGCAAATATAAAACTGCTTTGAGCGATAAAATCCTCCAAAGGCAATGCTTTGTAAATCCTATCGTGTCTCATTTTTTTCCTCCTTTTCAGGCACGCATATTCCTATACGTGCCTGTGTAAAATCTTATTTGCCGATATTTACTGGCAGTATCAGATACAGGTAACCTGCTTCATCGTTGCGGATATATGACGGGGCCTTGGGATTTGTCATGCACCATTCAATGCTCTCATCATCAATGACCTTGAGACAATCCAGCAGGTAGTAGGGATTAAATGCGATCAGCATATTCTTTCCTTCTTTCTTAACATCCATTTCTTCTTTCAGTGATCCAAAAGGACTATCTCCCATTATGGATACTTCTGCATCTCGGATATCAAATTTTACCGGCTTCTTATCTTCCGTCCGGATAAACAAAGCAGCTCGATCGATTGCATTTGCCAGAGCTACTCGTTCTACGGTGAGTTTCGTACTCCAATCGGGACTTATCATCTGATCCACTCTGTAGTAATCTCCATCAACTAGCCGGGAAGTAACAAGCGTCTGCCCTATCTGAAACAGCACATGAGTGTCTTCCAGATACAGGATAACCTCCTCTTCTTCATCTTCTGAAAGAAGTTTACCTACCTCATCCATGCTCTTTCCTGGAATATTGACATTTACCTTTTCCTTAATGGGTGTCGAAATGTCCGCATATCTGATGGCAATACGATGTCCATCCAGAGCAGTCATCCGCATACACTGGTCGTTATTGATCAGTATGTTGATGCTGGTCATGAGCTTGCTTTTATCATTTTTCGATACAGAAAAGATGGTCTTTTTGATCATATCTTTCAGTGTCTTCTGCTTCAGTGTGATAGCACGATCTTTCGCAATGATCTGGATCGGCGTAAAAGCGGCAGCGTCCTGGCCATTCAAATGGAAAACACATTTCTCGCATGTTAATGTTGTATTCCACTTTCCATCAGTTTCCAGATAGATACTGTTTTCCGGCATTTTCCTTATGATGTCTGATAGCAGTTTTGCATTCAACGCTACAGATCCATTCTCAAGGACCATACCGCAGATCTTTGTTTCGATGCCCAGCTCAAAATCATTGGCAGTGAGTTTGATCTCATTACCATAGGCTTCCAGTAAGAAACACTCCATGATCGGCATGGTTGTCTTTGTGGGTACAGCTTTGACTGCGCGGTTGATTGCTTCCATAAATTCCTGTTTTTCAATTGTGATCTTCATTTCTTTCCTCCTGTTTTATCAATTTCTCCATGATATGAATTGTTACATCTGGAATATGGGCAATGGGCAGAATCCAAATATCATTTTAAACATGTACAGCAGGACTATTTTTACCCAAACTATCCATTATTTTGTTTTTTGCCCATATTGACTCAGAATCGTTGCTTATACGCATTTGTTTACATCCTGCAAAAAGACGCTTGGGAACAAATCAGTGTATGATAAACGAAAGGAGGAAAATATATGCCCGATGAAAGAAACACAGGAAACAGACCGCCGGATAATCAGAGTACGGTTCTGAATATACGAAAAAAAGACAAAGCCAGTCTTTCAAACATATTGAATGAAATGATCTATGAGAAGAAAATGACGCTGCAGGAACTACGCCTGTTTTTATTATATCTTGCAAAGATTGATCCAAAGAATCCAGACCAGACTGAAGTTACTTTCTCGCTAAAGGAATACTCCGCTTTGCTGGGAGTTGAATTGAATGAATCAGCCATTACTTCCGTCATGGATAAACTGCTGAAGCGTTTAGTATCTATCAAACCGGCTGTTATGCCGGATTACGCTGTGGATGGACGCATCCGGTGTCAGCTGTTCAGCAAATGTTTTATGTATAAAGCAAAAATTGATGGGAAATGGTACATGTCCTTTAAATGCCATGATGATATCAAACCTTATCTTTTCGATTTCAAAGGAAATTTTACGGAATTTGAATTTTGGAATGCGATAAACCTACACTCTTTTCATGAAATTCGGCTCTATATGATATTGAAACAGTATTATCGGATCGGGGAACGGGTAATTGAATTGAACGATTTAAAACGGATGCTGGGCATATCCATAAATGAATTTCCTGAATACAAGATTTTTGCTCGTTCTGTTCTAAAAAAATGCCAGAAGGCTTTACTGGTGAATTCTGATATCTCTTTTGACTTTAAACCGATTGGAAGACCTGCTGCGGCTGTCAGGTTTACGATATATGAAAATGAATCCTATGTTCTGCCAAAGATTTTTAGTGACAGAGTTGTAGCAGAAGTTAATGATCCAAGGGAGGCAACAGAAATATCCTCTGTTGAACATCCGTACCAGAAATATTACCAACATGCCATTCCTTCCTGGCCAGATCAATCTGTGCAGGATGAGTATACGAAACTCTTGTTTAAGATCAATCATGATGCATTTTATGAAGAGTTTGATCTTTCTACTATGGAATACCTTATGGCAATTATCATCAAATGGAATACCATTCCAGAATTGTCTGATCCTGTTGCTGTAAATACCTATATAGCAGCAGTCAGCAAGGAACTGAACATATCGTATCTACAGATGTCAAAGTCTGCAGACTCTCCCTTTATGAGTGCGCGTTCAAATTATCTTGCAAAGATCATATTGCACCAGTGTGCTGAGAAACTAGGTTTTACCTACGACAATGCTTCAAAGAAATATAATTACAATCATAGCCATGATAACCGGTTTGGATTTGAACATCGGTCTTATGATTTTGATGAGTTAGAAAAAATATTTACTACGTAATTAGGGACCTCAACAACTTATTGGGGTCTCGTTGTTGTTGTAGCTTGTTTTAATCTTGTTTTAATCTTGTTTTATACTTGTTTTCGGAGGGGGAAAAGCCTTTAAATACAGGGCTTCCCGGGCCCGAAGGTGAACGAAAAGTCCTTAAAGGTGAATGAAAAGTCCTTGAAGGTGAACGAAAAGTCCCTGAAGGTGAATGAAAAGTCCTTGAAAGTGAACGAAAAATCCGCAAAGGTGAACGGAAAATCCGCAAAGGTGAACAGATAATCCGCAAAGGTGAACAGATAATCCAAGCGGAATATACGCAAAAAAAACAGGCATACTTCCAGCCTGTCTTTTGTATACACATATCTTGATTGGCATTTTGTCTGGCATTTTCCTGTTCTGTGAACTTCCTGAAAAATGTCCCCTAAACAGGTTTTGGGTAAAATACAGAATCTAAAAAACATTGAAAATCCGGGGTTTTCGAGCGTTTTGCTTGCAAATCACCGGATTTTATGATAAAATAATTATAGGGTATTTATACCCTATAATTATGAGAGATTATTTAGGAGGATGGAGGTCCAGATGTTCCTGAAATTTAAGGTTGACATTCCGGTTGTTCCTGGAAAACTTGTACGAAAAAATCGTGGAGGACACACATACATAGAGTATGAATACGACCGCATTTACGACCCGGTCAAGCAATACACTTATCCCAAACGTGCCTCTATTGGCAGGGTGGATCCGGAT
>JALERM010000087.1 GCA_022764165.1 Eubacterium sp.
GGCGCGCCGGCAGCTTGACGCCCTGGCAGATGAATTGACCGACCGGGAGATCGGGATCATCATTGCCACCGTACAGGCCGTGTTGGACGCCAGAGAAAAGGGGGAGTGACCATGCTCCCGGCACAACTGAATAGGAACTGATGTATTTAAGAGTTCAGGGAGCCGAAAACTTCAATAAATATTAGAAATTTTATATAAACGAACTGTAAAATTGAGTTTATGCTCTCTGAACTCAATCTCGTGGGGAATGAAAAGTCGAAAACTGTGCAAACGGAGAGAAAGTCTATCCATGAGCGATTGAAAATCAATAAGGAGATCATTGCCAAACAGCAGGGAAAAGATAGCAAAGAGAAAGGGGTTGAGCTTGCGTAGAGAATTTCATCCAAATGGGAAACTGTAGCAAAAATGAATAACACAAATGTCCTGTAGCTAGCCGTAAAAAATATGGTTAGCTTCAGGACTTTTGCACTTCTGTAATGTGCCATTACCTCAAGTATCATTGAGAATACAATTTATCTAATAGATATGCCTTTCTGCAAATATTTTCTTTGCGGTATAAATGGCATTTAAAACTTTGGGAAAACCGGTGTAAGGAATACACTGGATAAATGTTTCGATGATTTTTTCGGGAGAAAGTCCAACGTTAAGGGATCCATTGATATGTACTTCTAACTGTGGTTCGCAATCTCCGGTAGTCAGTAAACTTGTAATTGTTATCATTTCACGTTCCTGCATACTAAGTTCAGACCGTGTATAGACGTCTCCGAAAGCAAATTCTATAATGTATTTTCCTACATCCGGGGCAATATCTTGTAACGATTGTATGACATTTTCACCTCCGATACCATCAATCTCTTTAAGCTTCTCAGACCCCAGTTCAAAACGTGTGTTGCTCATTGCATTTACCTCCTGTAAGTTTTATAATTTGAGCATATGACTTAAACCATGGTTTAAGTCAAGAACAATTTGAGGTGATTTTAAAAATGTTAATTGGCGAGATCTCTGAAAAAACGAACCTGCCTGAAAGCACGTTACGGTATTATGAGAAAAAAGGATTAATCAAAGTAGCAAGAGACAGTGGTGGCAGGCGTGAATATGAGGAGAATGATATTGAATGGATTAAGTTTATCCGACGATTAAAAGAGACAGGTATGCATCTCAGAGATATTCAGAAATATTCTGAACTTCGGTATTGTGGAAAAAGTACAATGCCGCAGCGGATGAAAATATTGGAAGTACATAGAAAGTATGTGTTAGAACAGCAACAAAAATGGAATGAGTATTTACAGAATCTGGATGATAAAATTGAGTTTTACAGACAAGCCATAAATGAACAGCCAGAAGGTAACGATTGATTTCTATATTTCTGACACGATAATAGCAATGTATGCAATATTGTCCGGAGTTTGATATAATGCGTCTGGATATGTATGAAATGAGTGAAAAACAGAATATTGATTGGAGAATATCAGATGGCAAATAAAAGGAAATTGAATAAAGAAGAACGAAAACGCCACCGCCTTCAAAAAGGTAAACAGTGGCTGCTTACCTATCAGGGCACACCGAAGCACATGGTAAAACATTACAGGGAAAGGTTCCATGTGGATTCTATGACAGCAGTAAAGGATTTACAGGAACTGGGTGTTAATTATACGCAGGAACAATTGGATAATATAAAACGGGCAGAAGAAGAACGATTAAAACAAAAGCGATTACAGAAAGAAAAAAAGAAACGTGAAAAGTATGAAACTATATATGAGGATTGTGATGATCGTTTTGCATTTATTGCCGGGTATACGTCTGGAGGAGCGCCTTATGGTACTACCTGGGAAGAAATAGGAATTGATCCGGAATTTCCATTTGAAGAAAAGGTTGAGCGTCTGGCTGAGGGCAATTATTCTATAACAGAAGAGGAAGAAAATGACTGGGATGATGAGATGCCGGAAATGCTGGTACTTCCGGGTTTATTTAGTGTCTGCCAGATGGAGGACTATTCGCAAGTCAATCTGGATGCTGATTACTGTTTTATAGGAAAAACAGATGAGGAAAAATCTCTGGTATGCCGTACAGGGGATGTACCGGATAATACGATACAGCAGAGTGACGGCTGGAGAGCGTTTCGCATACAGGGAGTATTGGATTTTTCTCTGATTGGTATTTTAGCGGAAATATCTGGAGCATTGGCCAGACATGAGGTCGGACTATTTGCAATTTCTACATTTAATACGGATTATATTTTGGTAAAAGATAAAGATTACAAACGTGCTGTAAAGGCATTAACTTCAGAAGCATATCGGATTATTGAAATGGAATAAGAGATAAACATTTGGAATTTTATTTACGAGAAATGAGACTTTTGCCAGAGCAATCTTGCAATCCGCAGATCAGGCGGATCAGCGAGATTGCCCGCATCGTTTTTCTTGACAAAGCCATAGATGGAGTCTTTGGGAAAATTCATGGAAAGACCGCTTAAGTCACCAATCGACAATGAATGCTTCTCTGTCTGTATTTCATTTTTCCGAAGCTGAACAGTAATTCGTGCAAGAAGTTCTTTGATATCAAAGGGTTTGGTCATATAGTTAGCAGCACCAGATCCGGTTTCTTTTGTGTTAGGAGATACAGCGCTTCCATGCTGGAGTAGGCACGAAGGATCGCATAACCTTCCTGTGTCAGTATTTCCGTCAGCATGTCTCCAATATGAATATCATCATCAATAATTGCTATGGTTTTCATCTTTTTCCTCATTTCTCAGAATGTTTTGCGTATTGGCGATATATATCCGAGCTGAATAGCTTTTGTTATGGCTTCTACAACAGACGAAACCTCTAACTTTTCAAAAATGTGTTGCAAATGGTTAGATAAAGTTCTTTCACTTATATAAAGTTCGTCAGCAACACACTTTCGCTTTTTGCCGCTGCTAATAAGCTGTAATATTTTCTTTTCCATACTCGTTAAATCCTCAATAATTATTTCGTTGCTTTCAGATGGGAAGCAAGTCTTTCCGTGATATACATGAATTAACGAAGAGATTAGGTCGTCGGGACTGATATTTTTATTTAGAAAACCACTTATACCGATTTTCTTTGCTTCGTGCCTATATACAGGCAGGTCATATCCCGTGAGAACGATTATTTTAACTGCCGGATTTAATTTCAGTAGATTTGAGGCTATTTCCAAACCATCTGTATCACTTAAATTACCGAGGTTAATATCCATTAAAACAATGTCTATATTTTTATCGCAAACTATTGTATCTAAGCTTGCTATGTCCTGCGTTGAGTAGAAATGCTCGATTTCATTATATTCATCTAAAGCGACTGAAAGGCTCTTAGCAAAAAGTATATGGTCATCAACTAACAAAATATTGATAAGATGCATCTCCTTTCATTGGCATTGTTATTTGTATGCAAATGCCGTGTGGTGTGTTTTCAGAAATAATTATTGAGCCGTCCATTTTGTTTACTTGCTCAGTAATAGAAGCAATACCTTTGTGCTTTTCTTTGTCGGCTGCAAGTAAGATGTCCGGGACGCCGTTCCCGTCATCACTGACACTCAGCTCAATAATGCTATTTTCTTGTGTGAGCATTACCCAAGCTCGCTTGCCGTTTGAGTACTTAAAGACATTTGAGAGTAGCTCTTTGAGCAATCGATATATTAACACATTATATGGCTCGACTAAAAACAAGGTGTCAGGACAATCAAAAGATACCACAATATTTCGCTGCGGAAAAGACTGCGAAATGGTTTCAATCAGGTTTTGATAATTTTCTTTGACAGTTAAGTTTTTCAAAATAACAGGATGGTAGTCCTGCATTTGCTCACGGATATGCGTGTTCAAATTATCAAGAGTTTCAATAATAATGTCCTGTATATCTGGACGATGAGCTTTTGTCATCATATTTTTAATTGAAAGAAGGTCTTGAAGTACATCATCATGAAGAAAATTTGCGAATTCTGTTTTTAACAGTTCCTCTTGCTGCAACTGTCGCAAAGCGGACTTATATTTACTTTCTTTAATAATTCTGTTTTTACCTTGTTTTAAGCTCAACCCCAATACGATATTGCAGATGTAGATAAAAGAGAATAGTGCATTTATCGCAACAAACAGTTCTTTATCACTACCACCCATAAACACAACCATTAGCCCAAGAGCAAATAGTGACAGGCAAAGGATTTGTGCTGTCTCTCTTTTATTGAATACGGTAGAAAGCGGATAATTGCCATGTTCTTTAATTACTATACCGTGAATGCTCATAAGAAACAGAAGCATGGGCAGATATATTCCAAAATTGGCAATGTGATTTTTTACATTAATTGTAGCGATACAATATGCAATGAAAAATATTGTAATGACTATAACGGAAAATAGAATACCTTTCCATTCGCTTTTTAGGACAAATACAACTCTTTTTCGGTGATAGGTTAGAACAAAGAAAAAGGATAACCATCCCGCCAAAAACTGTATTCCATATAAGCAGGCGAATGCCCTGCCCGATATGGCAATACCAACAAGAGAGTTGATACAGGTTATAAAAAGCAAAAGATTAGTTGCCTTTCTAAATTTATATCCGCTTCCTTGAAATAGAAACATCAGGATAAATTTAATGGACAAATAACATATGATAGGGTGTAGTGCGGTAAGAATGATCTGCTCAATTCCTCCTTCTTCAACGGACAAGAGCAGATACCAACTGTCTAAAGCCAATAATCCGCAAAACAAATTCATTACTTTGCTTTCCCTGATGTTGCAGGAGCTGATGTAGGTAACATCAATCAGCATCAAACATGATATAAGAAGTGGAACACCGCTGCCTATAGCAGTCTGCTTCTGATTTATATTCCAACTCATATAAAAGATAATTAACAGGTAATTCGTCAGGAATAGTAATTTTGATACTATGCCTTTCATTTTTATCACTCCCTTATGAGTTTTCTGTATTATATCATTTTTTCCTACTGGAATAAAGAGTGCCAAGTTGCTGCCACTCCGTCAACAGCTTGGCAATGGTTAATCCTTTAGCACTGATTTATAACAAGTTTGAACTGTAATAAAATAATAGATGAAATATATTGAAGCTGTCAGAGCTACCGCAATCATAGTAGGGAAATAAAGAGTAATCGTATTTCCAAGTAGATTCTGCATAAGCCCTGTTTTATAAACAATCGTTGCGAATATACAGTCTATCAGACCCAAAAGGAATGGGATGCTGAAAAAGGTTAAAACTTGCTTCCTGAGAATTCTCTTTAGCTTCCTGTTTGAATATCCCATTTTACTGAGTATTTCATAATCTGCTTTTGAATCAGAAACCGTAGAAATATTGTTAAAATATAAGATACTGCCTGTCGCAATGAAAAACAGTACAACCAAAAATCCAATTAAAAGAAAAGTTGAGCTGCTTGCCGACATAATTTCATTCACTCTATGAGAATGTCCCTGCAAATATGGGCTATTATTAAGCAGCTTGCTCATGTCCTCAAACAATTTTTCGTTATCTTCGATGACCTCACCATTTATACTTATAATACTTCTTTCTAAAGCTGTGCCCGATTTTATCTGCTCATAGACATTATCACTTACAACCATTGTCCCTACGCTGTTTGCAAAAGAAATCGGATTGTTGAGTGTAGATGCCTTTACGGTAAGCGGTATGCTGCCATTATTGATATTCAAGGAATAGATACTTCCAGTTTCATCGCTCCCGTCAGCATTTGGCTGATACTTAACCAAAATACATTCATCATCCTGCAATACCGGTAGCTTACCCGCAATATCATTTCTCTCTTGAGCCTGTAACAGGGAGACATATTGCGAATATGAAATACATTCAAAGCCCGATTCCCTCAATATATTTTCATTGTCAGCACTGCCTTTTGAAGTTCCCACGCTATATTCCATAGGTAGCTTTTCGGCAGATGCAGTCACCTTATAAATATCAGTTTGAATATAAGTTACGGAATCATCAGGTGTATATTGGCTGACAAGCAATTTGGCATTGTTTAACTGTCCCTCTTCCTCAATTCTAAATTCCAACTCAGAGGGAGCTATCCGAGCAACTGCGGCAATAGGATAGAAAAGCGATAGTGCCAATACACTTGAAACAGTCAATGTCGCCGCCGACAAAAGCGTAAGCATTATTAAAGTCTTAGCATTAGAACGTATGCGATAAATAAAATTAGGAGCCGTCACAATCTTTGTCTCGGTATAAAATGTTTTCTTATGTCGTTTACTTTTCTGCACAGCAAACGGGAGAAAAGACGCAATAAACAGTACAGTTCCAATTACAATTGACATGGAAGTCAACAGTCCTGTCGGGTAAAACCCAACAGTAAACCATAAGGAATCAGAGCCGCGTAAAATATCCAATGCTAGTCCGTATCCAACTATGATTAGAATAAAGCCGAATATTGCAGGTGCCTTTTTGAATTTCATTTTTTTCTCTGCACTTTTTTCAAATCGCACCAAATCCATGAGCGAAGTTTTGAAAAGAAAGAGGGCATTTGATGTAGCCATTACACACATTATCAAAAAAATGAAAACAACAGTGTTTTTAATAGCACTTAGATTAAAGAAATGGATTTCTGCATTGTCTATTGACAAATTCAAAAGAGCTGTTGTTCCGTATACGATGCCCTTATGCATAAGGGCTCCGAGTATCAAGCCTACGATAAGAGAGCCACAACCGATTAAAATGTTTTCAGATACAAGCAGGGAAAGCATCTTTGATTTTCTGTAACCTAACAGTGCATAAATCCCAAGTTCCTTAGTACGGCGTCTCAAAAAGAAGCGATTTGAATATGACATATAAAATATCACAAAGGCTACCAGGAATACAGAAATAGCATTGCACATGGATTCTACCCGACCATCCCCCGATATTTTCTCAAGCATTACACTGTTCATTGAAAATGATGTAAACGCAAAGTAAACCGTAATAACAAGGGATACAGACAGTAGATAAAGAGCATAAAATGAAAAATTTTTTCTTAAATTCTTAAATGCCATAGATAAATTATTCATTGTGTTTCCTCCTTATCGTTCAGTATCTAATCTGGCTACTTCCGCAGCAATAGTTTCATAGAAGTCATGCCTGTTACTGCCATGTTTGGTAAGCTCTTTGATAATACAGCCGTCCTTAAAAATAAGAATACGGCTTGCAAAGCTCGCTGCATAAGCGTCATGCGTAACCATCAATATGGTGGTATGCAGTTCTTGGTTGGCTTCATATAAAGTATTCAATAGTTCCGTAGCTGAGCTTGAATCTAATGCTCCCGTTGGTTCGTCTGCGAACAATATGCTTGGCTGCTTTACAATCGCCCTTGCTGCGGATGCCCGTTGCCGCTGTCCGCCAGACAATTCATTGGGATATTTTTCTAACTGCGATGCTATGCCGAATCTTACCGCCAAACTTCTTACCATATTTTCGATTTTTTTAGGTGGAAGTTTTTGAAGAGTAAGTGGAACGGATATATTCTCACGGATAGTAAGGCTGTCAAGCAGAAAATACTCTTGAAAAATAAATCCTAAATTGTCTTTACGGAAATCGGCAGCACTTGTATGGTTGAGATTTTTCAAGTTCACGCCCTTAATCCATATATCTCCGCTTGTAGGAGTATCTATCGTGGAAAGAACATTGAGCAAAGTTGTTTTTCCAGAGCCAGATGCTCCCATAATGCCAATAAATTCACCTTCGGCAACACGAAAAGACACGTTGTTTAAACTGGGATGTCCTGTTTTTCCATAGATTTTTGTTACTTCTTTTGCTTCCAATAATGTACCCATAGCAAATCTCCTTTTCATTTTGATATCCACATTTTACTCTTGTGAATGAAAAAGCAAATGAGTAAATCAAGCAATTTTTTTGCGTGATTTGCTCATTTAAAAGAAAGCACAGGATGCTATTATTGATAATGTATCTTTCTATTGAAACCTAATGGATTACAGGATTACAAGAATTAAAATGTCACGACTGATGTGGCAATCATAAAGGCATCAGCCCATCAAATAAAAAACGATGCTTTGGTGGGCGGTTTTGATACGTCCGAATAAGTAATTGGTTAACCTCCAGATCCATTTGAGTTCGGAGGATGTAGCTTTATTCATAGGTAAATATAGTTGCCTTGTTACCTATCAAAAGTCGAGGTTGTTTATCGGTAATGTAAGTTTAACGGTAAATCCGCCATAGATACTATGTTCAATTACAGTTATACCATCGTGTGCAGCTACAATTTGTTTTACGATAAGCAATCCTAAACCGTGGCGTTGCTCAGTTGTATTTTCATCGCAGAACATATAATGCGGAGCATTATTGAGCTTTTCTATTTGCTCGTCAGTAGCTCCAACGCCGTCATCAGAAACACCTACTGTGCATTTGTAGCTATCAGCCGTAACGCTGACATAGATTTTACAGCCTTGTTCATTATGATTGATGCTGTTTTGAATGAGATTGCTAATCGCTCGCTTTAGTAAGTCCTTATCAGCATTTACAGGGCAGATAGTTAAGGCTTCGTCTGTTTCCCATTCAATCGGATATTTGTCCTCAATATCCATATTGATAAAATCAACAAATACCTGCCGAACAATAGCAATTAGATTTTGCTTTGCAGGATTTATCGGCTGCATATTGTACTCTAATTTGGACGCAAGATTAAGGTCATTGATTAAGTTCTGCATACGCTTACTTTGTCTAACAATGACTTCTGCCTTTTGGCGTTCTTCAGGATTCAAATTTGCATCGTCTTTTAGCTGACCTGCATACCCCATAACCATAGTTAACGGAGTTCTGATGTCATGAGAAACTCCTGCAATCCAATTTGCTCTTGCAGTTTCCTTTTTTCGCAGTTGATATTTCTGACTTTGAAGAATATCAGAGGTACGATTAATGTTTGCGGAAATTTCGGAAAGCAAACCGCTTTCTTTAATCTGCACAGGCTCTCCAACAGATAAATCCTGTATTCCCTTTGTAATGGGCTTGACCGATTTTAAGAGTTTTGTATTCGCTGTCACATAGATAATAAATATGACGATAACATTGATTATCAATACCGTAAGGACAGTTTTAGGCAAGTTAGCGATTAACTGATAATCCCAACTCGACCACATATGTTTCCAAAAACTCTTTTTTGGATAGCCAAGCACCACAAGCCCGTTTTCTGCTTCGCCCGTAAAGGTTGGATAGTCACTTATATAACCACGGGTTAGGCTTGCAATATCTGAAAGAGTGTATGTCGTAGGTACGGTGTCTGGTAAATTATCTGTTTTCCAGACTACCTGCTTCGTGTCATTGTCAATGAAAATGCCCCAGACATCAGCTTTACTTAATTCAAGAGCCATTTCGTCTGTCAGTACATAATTTCCGTCCTCTGTCTGATGTAAGGCGGTAACGACTTCTTCAGCAGTTTTCCACGGTTGGGCATTTGGTATCTGCCTCATTGTAAATACAACTAACAGGACAATATTTAAGATGATTAAAAGAATTGAGCTGAAAAGTAAAATGCCGACAAAACGGCGTATTAGTTTAGGTACACTTTTCATATCACTTACCCCCGACAATCAGCTTATATCCTAATCCCTTAACCGTGATTAAAGATACGGGGCGTGAGGGATTTAATTCGATTTTTTCTCTAATACGTCTTATGTGAGCCATCAAAGAATTTTCATACCCGAAAGGGTTTTCGCCCCAAGCCGCTTCACACAGAGCATCTATTGTTACGATACGACCCGCATTGCGATACAAGACAGCCAGAATATCATGTTCTTTTGCGGTCAGAGCAATATGCTCTCCGCCTTTGATTACTTCTGCACGGTCAAAGTCAATTTCGCTGTTTTGTAATTTTATAAGAGGATTTTCGTCTTTATAGCTTCTGCGTAAGATAGCCATTATACGAAATGTCAGCTCCTTTGGCAGAAATGGTTTAACCACATAATCATCTGCACCAAGACCAAAGCCTTTGAATTTGTCATCGTCCTCTCCACGGGCAGTTAAAAATAATATGGGATATTCACCCTTTTGCTTTAGCTGTTCCATTAACGAGAAACCGTTACCGTCTGGCAGCATTACATCAAGGATTGCAAGTTCTGGTTGGAAGTTATCTGCCAAAGCAAGTGCTTCTTTGATAGTTTTAGCAGTTGCTATATTATTAAAACCTTCCTCTTTTAAAATTGATACAACCATATCCAAAAGCTCCTGCTCATCATCAACGAGTAACAGGCGTTTGTTCTTCAAATATTCAAAATCCATACGGACACCTTCTTTCTGTTTGACATTATAGCATATAAATATGAAATTTTATAATGTGCGAATAAATGTAAGGTAGATGTAAGGTAGAGAGAATGTTGCCGCAAGGTTGGAATTGTAGAATGAAACCATATCAAGAAAGGAGCAAACAGATATGAACATCATTGAAACAAACAATTTAACAAAATCCTATGCAGACTTTACGGCTGTATCTGGAGTTAATCTTCATATTCCAAAAGGAAAGGTTTATGGTTTCCTCGGTCCGAATGGAGCAGGCAAATCCACAACAATGAAAATGTTTCTCGGACTGACGAAACCTACAAGCGGCTCTTTTGTGATTGACAGAAAGAAATATCCGGGGAATCGAGTTGAGATTTTGAAAGAAGTCGGGTCTTTCATTGAAGCCCCTGCCTTTTACGGAAATTTAAGCGGCAAGGAAAATCTGGAAATTGTATGTAAAATTTTGGGATTACCAAAATCAGCCGTTATGGATGCGTTGGAACTTGTCGGGCTGACACAGTACAAAGACAGACTTGCAAAAAAATATTCGCTTGGTATGAAACAGCGATTAGGACTTGCAAGTGCATTGATCGGCAGACCGCCTATCCTCATTCTTGACGAGCCGACAAACGGACTTGACCCCGTGGGTATCCACGAAATCAGAACGCTTATTCGTTCTCTGCCACAAAAATTTGATTGCACGGTTTTGGTGTCCTCACACCTACTTTCCGAAATTGAGCTTATGGCAGACAACATCGGTATTCTCAATCACGGACGGTTACTGTTTGAGGGAAGTCTTGATGAACTGAAGCAGAGAGCCGTATCACAGGGCTATCCTACGGATAATCTGGAAGATACTTTCCTTGCACTTATTGATGCTGACAACAGGCAGAGAGGTGGTGCAAGATGACCTTCGGTTTGGAATGTAAAAAGGTTAAACGGACAGGATTTATCCCTACATTCATTGTAGGCGGTCTGCTAGCTGCGGCAGTTCCTGTTGTGAATATGGCAGTTCGTTCAGAAACTTATCTCGGACTTGAAAGCTCTCCAATTCAAATTCTGATGGACGCCAACTGGCAGATGATGGCTATGCTGAATGTTCTGCTCTTAGTGGCAGGTGCGTGTTTGATGTATCATACCGAGTATGCAGATAATGCTATTCAAAAAATGTGTATGCTGCCCATCAAAGAACAGAATCTATTCTTTGGCAAAATTGTTTTGATTGCGGTTATGGGAATAGTCATCTTAATATTTGAAGCTATTGGTATTGCCTTCTGTTCTGCTCATTGGTTTGAGCTTTCGGGCAATTTTGCATTGGAACTGCTGAAAAGTTTCGGATATGCCTTTGCCTTGATGTTGCCATCAGCGTTGTTATCACTTTTAATTGCATCGCTTTGTCAGAATATGTGGGTATCACTTGGCATTGGAGTTATTTGTGTGTTTGTGGCAACAATGCTTCCTACCGATAAATTTGTTTTATCCATATTCCCATTTGCTTTGCCGTTTCAGACATTCGCAGGAGCAACAGGAAATGATATCCGAAATATGCTGATTGCAAGCGTGGTTGAAACCGTCATTATCGTTATTGTGGAAGTATTACTTTTGAAGGTAAGGAGGTCCATGGAATGAGTTTTTTTTCATTACTCGGCGTTGAGTTTAAGAAAATACGCCGTTCTAAAATAATGCTAATTTTATCAGTAGCGGTAATTGCCCTATGGCTACCATCAATTTTTAATGCGAATATGAACTTTCAAATGCAAGCAGAGGGCATATCTCCAGAATATAATTTTTTGATACAGGGCTTTCTTGGAATGTCGTGGTTTATTTTCCCCGCAAGTATGGTTGTAAGTACCGTTCTGCTTAACCAGACCGAAAGAAGCAACAAGGGTATTTTGAAAATGCTTGCGCTGCCTATCAGTACAGCGAAATTATGTATGGCAAAGTTTGTGGTGCTGCTTTCTTTGGCAGCTGTCCAAGTCCTTATGTCAGTTGCTATGTATTACCTGAGTGCCGCTATTGTGACAGGAACGCAGAACTATAATTTTATCTTGTCGCCGTTATTTGTAATTAAGGAAGCAGGACTGTTGCTTGTGTCATCTATACCGATGCTTACCTTTTTCTGGCTTCTATCTGTCTGTATTCAGACGCCGATTTTCTCTGTCGGGATAGGACTTGCTTCGATTGTGCCGTCCGTATTGATGATTAACACGAAAATCTGGTTTGCGTATCCTATGGCTTACCCGTTCTTTGTGGTAACGGCAGAGTACGGAAGGATAGCGTCTAATCTAAATACAGCACAGGTTGAGTTAGTTCCGTGGCTGCCTGTTGCTGTCTGTATCACAGTAATTTGTTTATTCATTGCCTGTTCCTACTTCGGAAAGGCTGAAAGGAGATAATCAGTATGAAAAATAAAATTTTAACTATTATCAGTACCATTATGCTTTTTGTTCCGTGGACTATCCTGCCGCTTAGAATGTTCGATTGGGCGTTAGAGTCACCCGTAGCTGAAATTATGATTTCCTGCTATGCGGCGTTTATGATATTCAGCGGAGTGTTTACAATCATGTCTTATGTTAGGGCAAAAGTGCAGAACAATTTGATGAAGATTTGCTTGATTGTGAACGGTCTTTATGCAGTTGGCGGCGTTGCCGTATTCGCTATGATGGTTTTACCGAAAATTATGTAAGGAGATATGCGGAATATGAAAAGTACAAAAGTAATAATATCTCTGATTTTGATTTTATGTTTGACTTTTTGTGTTGCAGGCTGCGGCTCAAATCACGACAAAGGAAGTTTGAAAGATAATCTGATTGACGGATGGGATAGTTGGATGCAATCTTTTAGCAAACACGCATTAACAAAGGAAAAAGACCTACAAGGCGAAAAAGATAAGGGTGATGACGCATACACGGGTACTTATACAGCCACTTATGATGAATTCAATGGGAAAGAGTTTATCTTCGGCGGAACAGCTTTGGAACGAGGCAACGGTAATCAACTTACTGTGACTTATACGATAACCATAGATGAAGGCACGGCTGAGTTGTATTGGATTGCAGGTGGCGATGAATACACGATTGCAAATGATAATTCAGAAGATACAAAGGAGTACACCATTTCCTCTGGAGATAACTACATCGTCTTTAAAGGCGAGGACTTCAGCGGCACTCTGACATTGACAGTAGAATGACAGGCTTGTATTTCAGAAAATGTCTATCTTATTCCATAACTGGTATCAGCGTGATCCTAATCGGAATACTGCTGATACCAGTTGGCATATTGCTTATGCTTATTTTTATTCTATGGACTTCTACGGATGAAATTTTACGATTGTTGGAGGAGAAAAATGAATTATGAAAAATGGGCATTTCACGACATAACCCCTATTTCCAGACAACTTACCCAGAAGCTGATATATGCCATTTTGAGTAATGAGCTTTCCTCTGGGGATAGTATTCCGTCTGTTCGTGAAATGGCTGAAATACTACATATCAATCCAAATACCGTTTTGAAATCTTATAAAGCGGTAAAACAAGACCACCTTATTATTTGCTCTAAGGGCGGAAAGTATTCTGTCACGCAAGATTATGATTGCATACAGCAGGTAAAGCAAAATACCATTAAAGAACTTTGTTGCTCATATTTGAGCAAGATGTTTGCATTGGGATTTAGCAAATCCGAAGCTATTGAACAGTTACAGAATTACTGCGATAAACTAAGGTGTCATCAATAAAGAACTATTAATAGAAAGGCATAGGCCCGCCAGTAAAAAACGGTGCTTTGGTGTGCGGATTTGTCACGCCCAGATAAAATTCCATCTGCCCTCTAAACCCGTTTTGAGTTTGGAGGGATTTTTGTTTGAAATTGATGAAGAGTAAAAAATGAGCTAAGGCCAATGATGTACAGTGTAATTGACCTTAGCTCATAGCATATGGAGATTATTATAAATCATGTTCCTCTTGCCGGTGTTCAGAAATATCCTTGAAATGTGCGTCATTGGATAGCAAGGTGTTGAAATTGGCGGTTATGGTATTTAATGTAGATCGTCTTTTTTCTAAATCTTGCTTTTCTTTGGTCGCAGAAGAACGTTTATTTCTAAGGTTGTCTATTTTTTTCTGCAGTCTTTCCGGGGAAGGTAATTTGGTAATGCCCAGTTCCTGTAATTGCTGTTTTAAGGAATCATGCAGTTTGTATTCTGACTGGTGAGCGGCTTTATATTTCTGAGGATCCGGTGCTGTTTTTGCATCTTCTACTATTTTTCTGCAGGTACGGTAGGACGAACAATGTTTCTGAATAAGTTCCTGGTGGGATATTTCAGAGCTTAATTCAGAAATTCGCTGTTCCGTAGCAATAAAAGAATTATCAATATCTGCAATATGCTGCCTAAAGTCTTCGTAATTCAGTAAATTGTTTTCGGATAGATAATTGAAGGTTCGTGCTGCTTCTTTCAGATTATTGAGTTGTGCCCACCGTTCAAATCCGGCACGGTTTCCGGTACTTACATAAGATGAGATATTGACAAAAAGTCGTACTTCTCTGGAGACGTTACGTGGAGATTTTGTTTTATGCCGATTTTTCTCAAGGCGGAGTAATACATTTTCTTCCGTATAATAGCTACCCAGAGATTTCATATTTGTAAAGTTTTTTTGCTCCGGTGCCCGGAAAGCCAGGTTCTTTCCCTGACGGATCTCATATCCGGCAAGCTTCATTTTTTGAAGAAACTCATCATAGTTGACGGATGACCAGATCGCTTTATCTACAGCGACTTTTAGTTTTGCTTTCCAGCTGTTTCCACGATGGTATTCCATATTTTCTTTATAAGATTTCCCTTTTTCGCCGGTTGGCATACTGGTGGCCAGACCGTTTTCCTGGCAAATACGGTTGCTGATCCTGCAGATTTTATGATAACTGCGTTTGTTGGAGACATATTTATGATGGTCAACAAAGCTGGTAGCATTAAAAATGATATGGTTATGAATATGGTTCTGGTCAACATGGGTACTGATGACATATTCATATTTCCCTTTTAGTACTTCGTCAGCAAATTCTTTGCCGAGCTTATGTGCGGTTTCAGCGTCAACCTCTCCAGGCTTAAAAGATTGAATTAAATGAAATGCCAGATTGTTGCCTTTATCCATCACGTTCTTTTTACCTTCATCTCTGGTGAAAGCAAATTCCAGATCAGCAGATTCTGGGGAACAGGCGAAACTGGAAATCAGTAATTTCTCTTCGGTTTTGTCCGGATTCATAATATAGTCCAGTGCTTTTTTATCAGTTACTTTAATGGGGAAGATTTTAATATACGCCATATCTCGCTTACCATCCTTTTCAATTCTTCCATTTCTTCCGGATACAAATCTCCGGTGGAATTTACCTTTTTTGCAATCTGATTGATATTTACACCGATTTTATGCATCTCTTCGTACACCTGCTTGATTGGGGTTGTGTCGGTGTTGATGATATAGCCGTCGATAGCCATTTTCCTAAGATAGGCTCCCATATTCCTGGTCTTTGACAGAATCATCTTTTGACGGATTAGCTTCTTTTCCTCTGGAGTAACACAAAATAATATTTGGATGTTTCTTTTTCTGTTTGACATGTCCATTCTCTCTTTCTGTACGTAATTCGGTTTCGGGGATTTTCAATTTAGGGCAGGGTTCCCTAAATTGCCATTTTTGCGGAAGTGTATATACACTTCCTGTCCTTGCTGTTCTACCCTCTAATAGATAAATTCAGAGAGAAAAGAAAAATGCAAAAGAATTTGAGAAACTGAACAGGTAGTGCAGATCATGAAAATGTGGTATGATTATTGTCAAGATACGAGAACATCCAGGGGTGTGAATAGATTGTGGATAGAGAAGAAATCTTTGAATATGTAAAGAAGCAGTATGGAACAATACCGGAATATTTGTGGAGCAGTTCTCCAGATAGTGCAGTACTTCGCCACCAAAATGGAAAATGGTATGCGGTGATCATGAATGTCGAAAAATCCAAACTTGGTTTGAATGGAGACGGTACCGTGGAAATTATAGATGTTAAATGTGATCCGGAAATGACAGGAATGATTATCCAGACCTATGGTTTTCTGCCGGGCTATCACATGAATAAGCAGCATTGGATTACGATTTTGTTGGATGGAACAGTAGGAGAATCTAAAATATTGGATTTTCTGGATATGAGTTATGATTTGATCGATGGATTGCGGAAATGATAAGAAGATTTGAAAATAAGGATTTGGATCAGGTAATGTCCATATGGCTTCAGGTCAATATGGAGTCACATTCTTTTATAGAGGCAGATTATTGGAAAAATAATTATGAAATGGTCAGAGAAATGATTCCAAAAGCTGAAGTATTGGTGTCAGAAGAAAATGGACAGATCAGAGGATTTATCGGTTTGATTGATACCTATATTGCAGGGATTTTTGTAAGAGCAGCGGAACAATCGAAAGGTGTCGGGACGGGACTGCTTCATACCGTTATAAAGTCACGAGATAATTTGAGGTTGAATGTTTATAAAAAGAATACGAGAGCAGTGTCATTTTACCAGCATTATGGATTTCAAATTAAAAATCAGGAAATAGATGAAAGTACATCAGAGGAAGAATACATGATGGAATGGTATCGTTAGATGGTAGGTAAAAAAGTATTAGTGCAGCTGAGGTATAATTTGAAGATCGTTGAGATGAAAATGCATAAACACTTGATTTTGCCATATGCACCATAATGGTGACAAGGTATTTACAGGTGGTGCTTGATGTTGTTTCTACTATAGGTGATACTAAAATCACATCTGCAGATGAGAAAAAATGAAAGGAGCAGATTTGATATGGTCGAATTTGGCGAACAACTAAGAAAAGCAAGGGAAGCAAAAGGAATGACACAACAGTCTCTTGCAGAACAATTATATGTAACGAGGCAGTCAGTTTCCAGATGGGAATGTGGAGACAGATATCCCGATCTGCTTACCACAAAGAAAATATCTCAGATCTTAGAAGTAAGTCTTGATGACCTTTTATCTGGAAAGGAAATGACAAAATTAGTAGAAAGAAATCCGGTTATTGAAAACAAATTGGCAAATAGTATAATGATTGCTTTATATGCATTCATAGTATTTTCTTTTACGGTAACAGTAGTGGATATTATTATTCGATTTCCACTGCAATCAGGAGCAATTGATTATAGTGATATTCAGGTTATTGCAATTAATGTTTTGGGACTTATTCTTCAAATAGCGTTTTTTGTTTATGGTTTAATTCATGCTATAAGAGGAACATTATCACCAAAGAGAATGGGAATTGTAATTTCAGCCTATTTTATAGCTATGTGCATAACCGGATCCGATAATATTTCAAGAGGTGCAACCTGGCAATTAATTTCACTTGCCGTGATGTTAATCATCCCGAATATGTTAGGTGCTATAGCATCATTTTTGTATTTTGTCAGTGCGAAAAATAATAAGTCATTGCCGATATTGATTTCGATTGCATGTATATGGGGAATAGTTCGGATTATATTAGCAAATTATGAAATGATTCGTTATGCAGGTCAGTATGTGTCAATGAATACAACGCTGGGATTGTTATTAAAGATTTGTATTTACATATTGATACTATATCAGACTTATGTTCTTAATAAAAAGCGAAAGAATGCTATAGAAATAAGTGAGCAATAAATATGAGACTTGCAGTATAAATTCTGAAGTTACCCTGCAGTATTTTTGTGATACTGCAGGGTGTGTGCATATAGTCCGAAAATATGTTCTATTACAAATGCGGGAGGTTTTTCCTGTAATGACGAAGATCTTCTTCCCTGACCTCATATATGATTCTGTCAAGTGTTTCCAGTAATTGTTCTTTATCCTCTGGCAAGCGTCCTCTGAGTTGAAAGGCGTTGGAGGCTCCCATTGCGGCAAAGTATGTTGAAATATTTAAATTTTCCACAAGGGTTCGGAGTTCTCTGTATTTTTCAATCTCACTTTCTTCTTCCCAGTTTCCGTTTTGGATTTCCTGATACAGCTTGGATTCAGGATAAATCGTCAGCATATTTGGGCCAATTAGGAACGGATGCAGCTGATTGAAGACATCTGCGGATGCTTTTGCACCTGTTTCACCTTTTCCCTTACCGGAAATACTGGTCAGATAGAAAAAGCCATACTCAATTTTTGCCTGTTCTAATCTTTTGCATTGAGTCAGGATATCCTGCGAAGTATAACCTTTCTGCATAAAAGATAATGCTGTGTCATCTCCGGTTTCAACCCCGATGGTCAACCCATCATAGCCTGCCTGTCGAAGCAAAATCAGATCTTCATCTGTCTTATTTACAGAATCTGTAATACGGGCAAAGCAGCCGATTGTTTCGACAGAAGGCAGATATTTCCGAATAAGTGCCGCAATTTCCAGTAGTTTCCCTGTTGCCAGAACAAATGGATTTGCACCGGTTAAGAAAACACGTTTGATAGGTTTGGGGCGTGGCAAGCCTTGAAGTTTTGCCGTCATCATCGAAGTGGGATTATGGCGTAAAACCTGCACCTCTAGAAGATCACTTTCGATATCTTCCATGGGAGACATTCTGAATTTAAATGGTAAATCACTGTAAAGTGTGCAGAATTTACACCTGTGATGAGTGCAGCCTGCAGTTACTTCTAAAAGCAGTGAGTCTGCTTCATAGGGTGGACGCCAGATTGTGCCTGTGTAATGCATGATAAACACCTCTATATTAAATAAATTATGCACAGGTAACGAGGCAAACCTGTACATGACTGTCCCGTTGGCATCATTATAGCAAAACACTCTGAAAATAGAAGTACTGTACTTTATTGAAGTACCTTTTATTTTGATGCAAAATAGAGTATGATCAAAAAGAAAAGGGGATGAGGTAAATGAGAAAATCAGAATCAGCAGTTAGCCGGTGCAAAACGATTTCAACTGTGCAGAAGCTGTTGGGTGGAAAATATAAGATTGAGCTTCTCTGGTATATAGGCAAGTGTGATATCAGGCGATTCGGGCAACTTCGCCGTCAGATTGGAGAAATTACTGAAAGTTCTCTTACAAAGCAGCTCCGGGAGCTGGAAACAGATGGTTTCATTCTTCGCCATGACTTTTGTGAAGTACCTCCACGGGTGGAGTATACCTTGACGGAACTTGGAGAGAGCTTCTTATCTGTTCTTGATTGCATGAAAGCCTGGGGTGATGAGAATTTGCCTACATAATCAGATGTAAATTGTAAATTCATGATTATTGGATTAGAAAGATGAGTCAAAATATGCAGGAGTAACAACATGAAACAAATATATTTACACGGGCTGGGACAGAACCCAGACAGCTGGAGTAAAGTAATAGAACAATTAGAGACTGCTGAGCATAGTGTGTGCCCTGATTTGTCAGAACTTGTTCAAGGTCAGGATACGACGTATCAAAATCTTTATGCTGCTTTTTCGGCTATGTGCGATGAAATAGAGGAAGATCTATGCCTTTGTGGCTTATCATTGGGTGGTGTATTGGCTCTTAATTATGCTATAGAACATCCAGGAAAAATAAAGGTATTGGTCTTGATTGCAACACAATACAAAATGCCTAAGATATTATTAAAAGTCCAAAATACAATATTTCGGTTTATGCCAAAATCTATGTTTCAACAAATGGGGTTTGGAAAATCGGATTTTCTCAAGCTATGTAATACAATGATGGAATTGGATTTTAGTGATTCGATATATAAGGTTTCTTGCCCTACATTAGTAATTTACGGTGAAAAAGACCGTGCGAACAAAAATGCCTCTATAGAACTTGCAAATATGTTGATTGATGCTGAACTTCAAGTGTTTAATGGAGCAGGACATGAAATAAATATAGAAGCACCAGATAAACTTGTGGAAACTCTTCGGGTTTTCTTTGGAAGAGGTTAATAAATTAATATTTTTTGTGTGAAAAAGAAACTTGAATTTGTCGGATTAGTAAATTCCTATTTTACGTGGTTAAAGTAGTGTAAATAATACTAGACAGATTTGTCTAATAGCATAAATACGGCATTTTCTCGCTTTGTGTCGTGTTGTATATTTGCTCATTAAGTTAGTTTGTTGATGAAAGGAGGAAGCTAATATGGACCAAAAGAAAATAGGAAGTTTTTTGAAAGAACTTCGTAAAGAAAAGGGAATTACACAGGAACAATTTGCTGAAAATCTAAATGTATCTGGAAGAACTGTATCTCGTTGGGAGACAGGGACTAATATGCCAGATATTAGTTTATTAGTTGATATTGCAGAATTTTTTGATGTAAGTATTCCTGAAATCATCAATGGAGAAAGGAAAAGCGAGGTTATGGAAAAAGAAGTAAAAGAAGTTGCAGAGGCAATGTCTAATTATGCAGTTGCAGAAAAGTCAGTAATATTAAAGAGAGTAAAATTGGTAAGCATTATAGGGCTGATATCAGTAGTTATAGGATTAGTTATGGAAGAAATTAATTATGATTCTATGATTCCAATATATGAGTGTATGAAAGGAATATGTCTAGGGTTAGGCGTTGGAGCATTGGTTACAATGGTTCTTTATACAACAGGTGTACTTGAAAAAATAGAAAGTCGAAACAAATGAAAATAGTAGCAATCTTTTGTTTCGGAATAATGGCAATATGTATTATTGTATCTTTGATATTATCAATTATTTGATGGAGAATTGATGAGTCAGAGATAAACATAAAATTGAAATTTTATCTTTGCAAGCGAGACGACAACTTTCAGTCTTTTGGTGAGTCTGAAAACACGCATTAATTTGAATTCTACGGAGGAAATCATTATGGTAGGAAAAATTATTGGACTTGTATCTTGTTTAATGTGTGCTTTTCCATTTCTAATTATTTCTGTCTACAATAAAGATAGTAGAGAACCCATTAATTTTTGGAGTGGAGATACAACATTAAAATCGAAGGTAAAGAATGTAGTTGAATATAACAAAAAAATGGCGTTATTGTACAAAAGGTGTGCCATTGCATTTTTAATTTCGGGAATTGGATTTATGGTTTCTCCGTAAACGTCAAATCACTCGCCTTAACTAAAAGAAGCACAGTGAAACTCCGGTTTGGTGATTTGAATTTTTCAACGTAGATATAAAAAACCGGGGATTCATTCCTCGGTTTTTTCTTGACAAGAAGTGTCATCGTCCAATTTAAAAATCTCTTCCACGCCCATATTCAGATAATGGGCTAGTCGGATTGCCATCTCCAATGAGGGATTTCGTTCCCCTCGTTCAATTCTGCCGATGGTGCGGCTGCAGGAGCCAGTTGCTTCTGCTAGGTCTTCTTGAATAAGATTTCGCTCTATACGAATATCTTTCAGGATGTTGCTGATTGCCATCCAATCACTTCCTTTGTTGTTATTATTCTTGAAACAGCCGGTTTGAATGGCACGGACTGTTTTGGCATTATTTAAAACCGGGGATGTCGGAAGCATCACACTTGCCAACAACTTTTCCAAATATTTTAAAAGAGTCCGATTCCTGAATTGCAATAGGTTTGTATTTTTTGTTCAGAGAGATCAGGAATAATCCGTCCGGTTCATCGTGTAGCTTTTTGATATAAGCATCTCCATTGAGATAGAAGATGCCAACCTCTCCGTTGCTGATACTGTCCTTTTGCTGGATCCATGCAATTTCCCCATTGTGGTATTCTGGTTCCATACTGTCACCAGATATCCGGAC
>JALERM010000090.1 GCA_022764165.1 Eubacterium sp.
GGTATTTCCTCCTATACAAGAACTAAGGAAAGTATACCACAATTCAGGAGAAAAATCTATTTTTACAACAATATATTCAGTTTTCAAGGAACAAATCTATATCAAAGGTATTTGATACCTTTTGACGCTTTAATCATATTAACATTTTATATCTTCTTTTTACTCAATTGGGATACACACTGTTACTTTTGTTCCATAACTATTTCCACTTGCAATCTGAATTCCGTATGATTCTCCATAATGGAGCTTAATCCGTATACCTACGTTAATTAATCCAAAACCTTCTTTAGAATCTCTCAATTCATTCTGAAGCATCCGAATTCTTTCTTCATGTATTCCTTTTCCATCATCTTCTACTTCCATCATTACACAGGATTGTTTCTGGTAAATTCGCACAACAATATGTAAAATTTCCTCTTCCTTCATACCATGGTGAATAGAATTTTCTACCAGTGGCTGAAGAATCAATTTAATCGTATGATAAGTTTTTACCCTTTCCTCACATTGATAGTCAATCACGATTCTATCTCCAAAACGTATATTCTGGATTTTCATATAATTCTTCAAAAGTTCCAGTTCATCTTCCACTGTTAGAATCTGTTTTCCTTTATTCAATGATATCCTGTAAAAATTAGCCAGATGCTGAATGCTTTCAACAGTTTTCAGATCCCTTCCTCTCATCGCTAACGAAGAAATAACAGAAAGTGCATTATAAAGGAAATGAGGATTTATCTGCTCCTGCATCAGATTCAAATAACTATCCTTAATTTTTAATTGTTTTTCATAATTTTCATAAATCAGTTTCTGAATCTCATCATTCAATTGATTAAAAATATCAGCAATCTCACCAATTTCGTCCTTTCCCAAATCCGGAAGTTTATACTCGAATTTCCCGGCACCCATTTGTTTTGCCATATACCGAACCCGCTGAATCTTTTCTGTAAATTTACCAACAAAATAATAAATAGCAGCAATAACCAGTACGACTACAATACCTAACATAAGCAACATACGATTTAAAGTACTTTTCATATTTTTAAATATCTTGTCAAATTTAACCATCTTAACAAGCATCATACCATTATCAGCCTTTTTCGCTGTACATAGCCATGTTTCATTATTAATTAGCATATCTATATGTTGATTTTCTACATCTTTAGAGGTTTTCCCTGCTATTTTATAAAAACTATGGTTTAGATGACTTTCTTCCGTAGATGCAATAATTTTTCCCTCTTCATCAAGCAAAAGAGTACAACTATCCTCAGAAGTTTCTCCCAAAAATCCGCTAAACTTTTCGCTGTCTATCTGAATTGTCATAATATTACAAACATTTCCATCTGAATAATAATTCATCACCCTTCCAAACACATAATATTTTTCACTCTGATCTACTCTTATCCCCAAAAAATCTACTGCTCCACTTCTTTCAACAGCTTTACGATACGTAGTTTCTGGTAAATCGTCTTTTGTATAAAAATAGTATCCATCCTGAGGCAGTGTCCTATTGGTGCTGTAATTACATATTCGCTTAATATCTGTTTGAACCAACATGATATTCTGGAAATATTCATCCAAATAAAGGTACATTTTTTCATATCCTTGATTCGTGTAATCCTGACAAAGATACATATGTGTAGTCCGATCTACATACACCAGATTCAAAACCGTGTTATAATCGTTGATTTTCTCTTCCAATGCCGCAATTCCTTGACTCATCTCTGTATCCAGACGTTCATATTCCCTCTCTAACATCACATCTCTGGTTTCGTAATAATTATAAATACAAATGAAAAACATAGGCAGAAAAACCAGAACACCAAAAGCAAGCAATAATTTGGACTTCAATTTCAACCGATTAAGTATTTTTTCCATTCCTCTTTTGTACCATATTCTTCCCTTCCAGTATTATTCTCCTATATTCATTCGGTGTCATTCCGAACTTTTTACGAAAAATGCTGACAAAATGTGCACTGTTTTCATAACCCACCATAGCACCCACATCTTTCACTTTCTGTGTTTCATCCGTCAACAATTCTTTTGCCATTTCCAGACGAACATGCGTCGTATAATCATAAATAGTAGCGCCCGTCCTTTCTTTAAATATGGTTCGTAAATAATTTGTTGATATTCCTGCTTTCTGTGCCAGTTCTTCTACAATCACTGCTTCTCTGTAATGGTCCTTAATATACTTTTTCGCCTGACTCACTGCCTGTTCAGCTACCTGATCTTTTCGACTTTCTCCAGACTTTATCGTTAAAATATCAAATAAACGATACAGTGCCAGCCGAATTTCCTCAAAATGACAGCTTTGTACAATTGAATTTTCTATTTCTTTCAATTCAATTTCCCACTCCTCACTTTTCCGAAGACAATACAAATCTTCTATGGATTTACATAATTCCAGGCTATAAAACACCGTCTGGCTATAACTAAGATATAGTAATGATTTAAGATAATTTTCTAATTCTTCCATCACCCTCTCTCTACTATAACACAAAAGTCCCTGTTGAATCTGACGAATTTCTTCCTCACGATCATAATAATCCTTTTGCTTTTTTTCCATTGAAGAAGCCATATCAAGTGCTTCCCTCATTTCCCATATACGAATTTCCGAATAAAACATGGGAAGAAATAACTCCTGCAACTCTTGGCAAACAACATACAATTTTTCCAGAGGAACTGCATTATGAAGATACACCACACTACAACCTGCAACACAATATGTTTGAAAATAATTCTGGACTCTCAATGCCATATCTTTACTACTGACAAAATTCCTCACCAAACAGACAATCAAACGATCAAATACAATGTAATGAAGAATAACTTTATTTTTTTTCAGAAATTCCCGGCACTGTTCTCGAGTGAAACTTCCATAAACCGCTATCACATGCAATGTCTCCTCAAGAATCTGCGATTCTGAAAACTGTTGTATCCATCCATATGTTTCGCTATAACCATCCCGATGGCAACACAATCTTTCAAACATCATTTTTTGTGCTGATGATATAGACTGCTGCATCCATTGCTCTTTCTTAATCTTTTCTTTTACCCGGGTAATTACCTGCCCTATGCTTTCCTCTGTAAACGGTTTAAGAATATAATCCGTTGCTTCCACAGACATTGCCTTTTTTACATAATCGTAACGATCATAACCAGTTAAAAACACGATCTTCTGTTGCATACCCATTTCACGGATTTTTTCTGCCAACTCCAATCCCGTCATACCAGGCATCTGAATATCAGTAATTACAATATCTGGTTTCTGTTCCAATATAACTTCCAGGGCTCTTCTGGCGCTGTGAACAGCATATACCGGGGAACACTCCAGACTCTCCCAGTCAATATAGTCCCGAAGCGTTTCCAACTCCAATTCCTCGTCTTCTACCAACAGAATACTGTACATAATTTCTTCACCATTTTTTCCTTTTATTTCTTCATAAGCACTTTACTGAAAATCAAACAGCGAGATCTGATTCGACTCCGGTATATCCCCGAAGATTTTCAAATCATCCATAAAGTCAATGACACTTTTGCTGACCTTTGTTCTCTGGCGAAAATCGTCTTTGGACAAAAACTGTCCGTCACGGGCAGCCAGCACCACCGCATCAGCAGCTTTATCCCCCAGACCTTCGATGCTGTCCAGAGCCGGCATCAGTTTTCCATCTATAACCTGAAAACGATGGGCCTGCGCTTTATATAAGTCAATTTCTGTAAATTCAAATCCCCTTGCATACATTTCCTGTACAATTCTCATATCACGAAGGGCATCCTGTTCCTTTTTCGTCAGTGTATCACTGCGTTTTTTATAATCGGCCAGATAATATTCCAGACGTTCCCGTCCCATACACATCAGCTCATAAGAGAAAGCCGACGCACGGATACTGAAAAATGCCGCATAATATGCCAGCGGATAAAATACTTTGTAATAGGCGATACGAAACGCCATCATAACGTAAGCAGCCGCATGGGCCTTCGGGAACATGTACTTGATTTTTTTACAGGACCAGATATACCAGTCCGGCACTTCATGGGCTTTCATTTCCTCCTCCCATTCCGGCTTCAGTCCTTTTCCCTTTCGAACACTTTCCATGATGGTAAATGAAAGCTCACTTTCCAGCCCCTTTCCGATCAGATAAATCATAATATCGTCACGGGTACAGATTGCCGTAGAAATCGTAGCCTTTCCCTCTTCAATAAGGGTCTGTGCATTGCCCAGCCACACATCCGTACCATGAGAAAGTCCGGCGATACGGACCAGATCTGAAAAATACTGGGGTTTTGTGTCAATCAACATCTGCATGGCAAAGTCTGTACCAAACTCCGGAACGCCCAGACATCCCAATTTGCAGCCGCCGATATCTTCCGGTGTAATCCCCAGTGCCTCCGTACTTTTAAACAGCGACATCACCTCTTTATTATCCAGAGGAATGGTCTGTGCCGGAAGTCCTGTAATATCCTCCAGCATACGGATCATGGTCGGATCATCGTGTCCCAGAATATCCAGCTTCAGCAGGTTGGAATCGATGGAGTGATAATCAAAATGTGTGGTGACAATATCTGTCTCCGTATCATTGGCAGGATGCTGCACCGGAGTAAAGGAGTTGATGTCCTCTCCCACAGGCAAAACGATAATGCCGCCGGGGTGCTGACCTGTGGTTCTGCGGATTCCCGTACAGCCCTGTACAATCCGATCAATCTCACAGTTTCTTTTATGGACCCCGCGCTCCTCATAATAATTCTTTACATAACCAAACGCAGTCTTGTCCGCCAGCGTACCGATAGTTCCCGCACGGAATGTCTGCCCTGCACCAAAAATAACTTCGGTATATTTGTGAGCCTTACTCTGATATTCTCCGGAAAAGTTCAGGTCGATATCCGGCTCTTTATTTCCCTTAAATCCCAGGAACGTCTCAAACGGAATATCAAATCCCTCTTTGATCAGTGGTTCTCCGCAGTTGGGGCAAACGGCATCCGGCATATCACATCCTGCCATACCGGCAAACTTTTTAACCTCCGGAGAATCAAAATCATAATAATGACATTTCTTACAGATATAATGAGGGCTCAGAGGATTTACCTCCGTAATTCCCGCCATAGTTGCGGCAAAAGAAGAGCCAACAGACCCTCGGGAGCCCACCAGGTACCCATCTTCATTGGATTTCCATACCAGCTTCTGTGCAATAATATACATAACGGCATAACCATTGGAAATAATGGAGTTCAGCTCCCGTTCCAGACGTGCCGATACAATTTCCGGCAAATCCTCACCGTAAATCTCATGTGCCCGGTTATAACAGATTTCCCTCAGCATCGTATCTGAATTCTCAATGACAGGAGGGAACTTGCCGTCCCGGATGGGGCACACCCGCTCACACATCTGCGCTATCCGGTTGGGATTGGTAATAACCACTTCTTCCGCCTTTTCCGCTCCCAGATACTCAAATTCCTTCAGCATTTCCTCTGTGGTGCGAAGGTACAGAGGTGCCTGATCGTCTGCATCAGAAAATCCTTTTCCTGTCATAATGATCCGCCGATAGATTTCATCATCCGGATCTATGAAATGCACATCACAGGTGGCAACCACCGGCTTCTTAAACTGCTCTCCCAGCTTCACAATTCTCCGGTTCAGATTCCGCAGATCTTCTTCACTGGTAATATCATCCCGGTCCTCGTCCCGCATCATGAACATATTATTGCCGATGGGCTGAATCTCCAGATAATCATAGAACTCCACAAGACGGGCAATCTCCGATTCCGGCTCATCCCTCACTATGGCCTGAAACAGTTCTCCCGCCTCACAGGCAGACCCGATCATCAACCCCTCTTTATACTGCAGATAAACACTCTTGGGTACTCTGGGCCGACGATTATAATAATCCAAATGAGACCGGGAAACCAGCCGGTACAGATTCACCCTTCCCACCTCACTGGTTGCCAGAATAATCGCATGGTAAGTAGGAAGCTTTTTAATCGTATTTTCCGACATTTTACCGGAATCATTCAATTGATCCAGATTCAGAATATCCCTCTCTTTGCACATTTTTACAAACTTCACAAAGATTTCCGCCGTGCAGGCTGCATCATCCACCGCCCTGTGATGATTCAACAGTGCTATATTCAAAGCTTTTGCCACCGTGTCCAGCTTAAAACGATTCAGCCCCGGCAGAAGCATCCGGGCCATTCCCACCGTATCCACATAAGTAAATTCCTGTTCAATGCCCAGCCGTCTGCAGTTTTCAATAATAAAACTCATATCAAATCCGGCATTGTGAGCAACCATCACAGCTCCCCGTGAAAATTCCAGAAACTTCGGCAAAACCTGTTCAATAGGTTCTGCATCCATCACCATACCGTCATTAATGCCCGTCAGCTGCTCGATACGGAATGGAATCGGCACCTGCGGATTGACAAATACAGAAAAACGGTCGACAATCTCTCCCTTTTCCACACGGACAGCTCCGATTTCAATAATTCTGTTGGATACCGGACTGAAACCTGTGGTCTCAATGTCAAATACCACATAAGAACCATCCAGACTCTGACCCTTACTGTTGGTTACCATTCCTTTCGTATCATCTACCAGGTAGGCTTCCATACCGTAAATAACTTTAAATGGCGGATATACCTGCTTCAGCTCCTCTTTGGTCACATCCGGATGCTCTTTCTGATAAGTTTTTCTGTAATCACTGACAATATCATCATACGCATGGTTTGCCTCCGGAAATGACTGCACCACTCCATGATCCGTAATGGCAATCGCCGGATGTCCCCATTGATACGCACGCTTTACCAGTACACTGGCATCCGTCACACCATCCATATCACTCATCTTAGTATGGCAGTGCAGTTCTACACGTTTTTCCGGACTATTGTCCAAACGAGAGGTAGTGAAATTTGCTATTTTTTTAATACCGGCAAGAGAACCAATGGTAACCTCATGGTCGAACTTGTCAATGGTCGTCACACCTTTCAGTTTGAGGAAAGCTCCTTTTTTCACAGCTCCGCTGATCTCTCCCACCTGTTCATTATGCAGGAATATCTTTACGGAAATCGTATCTGTAAAATCCGTAATATTAAACATATAAATGGTTTTTTCATTGCGGATTTCCCGGGCTTCAACCGATGTAACCTGACCGCGGATCGTCACTTCACCCATCTCACCGGAAATTGCATCTATCGTAATAGGATCATCATCAAAATCCCTTCCATAAATCACATCCGGATTATCCGAACGGCGAAGAGGACGCGGACCCTGGTCATTGCCGAATCTTCCCTTTCGGAAGTCCCCTCTCTGACCAAAGGAAGAGTTCTGCTGCCTGTTCTTTGGCGCCGATACCGGTTCTTTCTTTTCTTTCTTCGCTGCCGGTTTCTTTTCTTCCTGTTTTACTTCCGGCTCTGCCACTGTCAGAACCGGCTCTCCTCCGGCGGCCTGTCCTACCCTGGAATGAAGGAAAATCTGCTTCGCCTCTTCCATAATCCGAAGCTCACTGTTGCGCCGCACTTTACTTTCCACCGGTTTTTTGTAATCTGTATGCACTTTCAGATTAAATCCGCATCGTTCACAGAAAATCTTTTCCAGAATACGGACCAGTTCCGCCTCACGCTCCCGGGCAATGGCAGAGTCTGTCATCACCAGGTCCATCGTCTCCGGTTCCGGGAAACTGATCTCGGCCGTCGCAAACATATTGAATTCCAGCATACTGTAATGTTTCAATTCCAGCAGAATACTTGGCTTGTATACATCCAGAAAATTTTCCGGCGTATACTGTCTGGACAGAACAAACTTTTCAATTATCTTCACTTGAAGAGGAGTCCCGGAAAAGAACTGCTCCCGTATGGACTCCTCTAACTGATAAATATTCTTTTTATGAATCCACTGACTGCTCATGATATAAATCCGGAGCATATCTTTTCTTGGGGTTACGGCCACCTTCATGACCTTCACCGTCTTTAAAAGCTGTTCCAGCTCATGTTCCACCTTTAATTGTGGAAATACATCCAGAAATTCTTTTTCTTTCATCTAATCACCATCATGCCTGATTTTCGTTCCAGGAGAGCAATTCTTCCCTCAATACAGAAAGCAGCTGATCTTCCGGTACTTTTTTCACAATCTCACCTTTTTTGATCAGAAGGCCTACACCCACACCTCCTGCAATTCCGATATCTGCTTCCTTCGCTTCTCCCGGTCCATTGACAACACATCCCATAACTGCAACCTTAATATCCAGCGGAATATCCTGTACCATCGTTTCCACCTGATTCGCCAGACCGATCAGATCGATCCGGGTTCTTCCACAGGTAGGACAGGAAACAACTTCTATACCGCCTTTGCGGAGTCCCAGTGTCTTCAAAATCCGTTTCGCCGACTTAATCTCTTCCAGCGGATCCCCGGTCAATGACACACGGATGGTATCGCCAATTCCCTGATATAAGATGATTCCCAGACCTACAGCAGACTTGATATTACCGGAAAACAAGGTACCTGCCTCTGTGATTCCCACATGCAGCGGGTAATCTGTTTTCTCTGCAATCAGCTCATGAGCACGGGCACACATCATCACATCTGAAGACTTGATACTGATGACCAGATTGTCATACCCCATCTCTTCGATAATTCTAACCTTATCAAGAGCACTTTCCACCAGACCTTCCGCAGTCACACCGTGATATTTCTCCACCAGCTCTTTTTCCAGAGAGCCACTGTTTACACCTACACGAATCGGAATATTTCTCTCTTTTGCCACATCTACAACAGCCTGAATCCGTTCACGACTACCGATGTTGCCCGGATTGATCCGGATCTTGTCTGCTCCATTCTCCATAGCGGCAATCGCCAGCTTATAATCAAAATGAATATCTGCTACCAGAGGAATATGAATCTGTTTTTTAATTTCTTTTAGAGCCTGTGCCGCTTCCATGGTGGGAACAGCACACCGGATAATCTCACATCCTGCCTTCTCCAGGGCAAGAATCTGCTGTACAGTACTCTCCACATCCTCTGTCTTAGTATTCGTCATAGACTGAATCAGAACCGGGTTGCCCCCTCCGATCACTCTGTCACCAATCTGAACTGTTCTTGTATGATCCCGATACATATGCCTCTCCTTTCTCTAACGAATCTGCAGAAGTTTATTCTTCAGTTCATCTTCCATTTTACGAAGTTCAATCTCTGCCGCACGGCGTTTTTCCCTTCCGTCAGACTGAATCTTCATCACTTCATCTAACGTGGAAATCAGGGAAGCATTAGTGTTCTGAAGCGTTTCCAGATCCACGATGCCTCTCTCAGACTCTTTTGCACTTTCAATAGATGCCATCTTCAGCACTTCCGCATTCTTTCTCAGCAATTCATTGGTCATATCGGTAACCTGACGCTGGGCACGGGCCGCCTGAGATGCATGTTCCACACCAAGAGCCAGAACCATCTGACTTTTCCACAAAGGAATCGTATTAACCACGGTAGACTGAATCTTTTCCACCATCATAGTATCACTGTTCTGAACCAGACGGATCTGCGGAGCTGTCTGTATGGAAATCATTCTGGTCAGCTCCAGATCATGAATTTTCTTTTCAAAGCGCTCACATTTATTCTCCAGATCTTTTGCCGCCTGAGCATCTTCCGGAAGGCCGGATAATCTGGCTTTATCTACCAGCTGCTGCAGCTCTGTGCTTCTCACCTGCGCCAGCTTCTTCTTTCCTGCAAGAATATACATGGACAGTTCTTTAAAATAAACCAGATTCTGCTCATACATTTTATCCAGCAAGGCAATGTCTTTCAGCAAAAGCACCTGATGGTTTTCCAGCATTTCACAGATTTTTTCCACATTCACTTCTGCTTTCTCATACTTTGTCTTCATATTCTGCAGTTTATTGGCAGGTTTTTTCAGGAATGAGAAAAATCCCTTTTCCTCTTCCTCATCACCAAACTGCTTCAGTTCCGTCACCACATTCGTCAGCATATCTCCTACCTGACCCAGATCTTTCGTCTTTACATTCTCCAGTGCAGTCTCAGAAAAATCAGCCATCTTTTTCTGCGTTCCCGCACCATACTGCAGAATCCCATTGGTATTATGAATATCGATCTGCTGAGAAAATGCCTCCACCATCTTCTTTTCTTCTTCTGTCAGAATATTATCATCCAGCTTGGGCTCTTCCTTTACCGGAACTACCTCTTCTTTTGTCTGCGGCATCGGGTCAAATACCAGTGTTGGTGCTCCTACCATATCTTTCAATTCTGTACTCATAGTAATCTCCCTTATCTTCTAAAATCTTTTCCGGTCAGCCCCTCCTGGGCAAGCATCGTCTGCAAAACGGATATATCGGAAGAAATATCCATCGCTCTTTCCTCAAAAAAGCTGTCCAGAAGATTTTCAAATGCTTCGTTAATCGTATCCAGTGTATCTTCAATTTCTTTCTTGGTCTTTGCCATATTTTCACTGATAATCGTTTCCTGATCCAGTTCCCGATAGGCGTCGACCAATTTTCGTGTAGTCGGAAGATAGTAATTCATAAACTTCCTGAGTTCACCGGCCAGTTCCGGATTTTTCCCCACCTCTTCAAAAATACGTGTAATAATAAGCTCCAGCCGGCTGAGTTTCTGTGACATTTCTTCCCCGGGAATATCATCATTACATTTTCGAATATAGCGGATACATTCATTTCCTTCTTCCAGTATCTTTCTGCACTCCTCCGGCAGCTTTTCTTTCTGCTCACGGGAGGCTTTTTCCTGAATTTCCCGCTCCTGGGCCTGCTTCTGTACAAGAAGATACTGCTGATACATCTCATCCGTGACAATCACACATGTCTCCTGTTCATCCAGATGTCCCTGCAGAAACATCTTCTTGTCAATCATTTTTTTCAGATCTTTGACAACAGACTTCTTATCACGGCCACATTTTCCGGCCAGTTCCTCAATGGTACAGTAGGCTCTGTTTCCAATCGCTTTCGTATACTGGCGAAACCGATTTGCAGTCTTCCAGAGACCGGAACCAATCATCCCCATGACCAATCCGCCCACTGCTGCCACGCCCATCACTCCGGTAACCACTCCTGCTGCGATCGACGGGCTGATTGCCATCAGTATCCCCGTACCAATTCCCGACAAAGCCGTAATCGCTGACATCGTAAAACCTGTAACCGAAAGAACAATTCCCGAAACCTGTCCCGGCAGTTTTTTTGCATACACAGCCGGAAGCTGCTTCTCCTGACGCACATTTCCCACTCTCTGGGAACTTCTCTGAGAAGAAGCCTGACTTTTACGAAAGTTGCTGGTACTCGTCCTCCCTGCCTCCAGCCAGGATTGTCTCCAGTCTTCTCCCAGATTCTGCATCTCGCTGCGCAGTGTCTTGCCGGTTCCCCTCAATCCATCCACGGTACTGTCAACCACCTGTTTCACCTGTTCGTTTAATTGCTGATAGTTACCTGAACTGATGGCATCCTGCACCACATTCAGAATGTCTTTCCCCATTTTCTGCCATTCCTTATCGTTCATAAAACCTCCGTCATCCTTTGACACGCTCATATCTTAAAAAAGTAAATTCCAGATCAAAGTATGTCTGTTCATCACTGGAAGCGGTAATCTCCCATTCATCATCTTCATCCAGATTCGGAAAATACGTGTCAGCTTCGAATGAAAAATCTATTTTTGTCACATGGGCCAGGTTACAGTAAGGAAGAAGCATCTCATACACCTGCCCTCCTCCGATCACATAAATCTGATCATCCGGATACTGCTTCAATTCCTGCATAAGTTCCGGCAGATTATGAACAACCACTGCACCTTTCACCTGAAAATCCGGATTCCTGGAAAATACAATATTTGTTCTATTTTTCAACGGAAGCCCGCCGGGAAGACTTTCCAGCGTTTTCCTTCCCATCACCACAACCTTTCCTTCCGTCTCTTGATGGAAAAACTTCATATCCGAAGGAATACTAACCAGCAACTTATTATTCTGTCCAATACCCCAGTTCGCATCTACTGCCACTATTACTTTCATCTTCATCCTCCAAATGCTTCACTCGATTATTTTTATTATAATATACCACTTATTCGAATTCAACGGTTATTTCCTTAAGGTCAATCCCTAATTTTGACATCCCAACTAATTAATGGTATACTCTTTGGTAATTCTTTTGACGAGGAGCAACATGCTTATGAATAAATTAATCATCAGACTATTAAAACCTTTATCCTTTATCCCGTCCCTTCTGATTATGTATATGATATTTTCCTTTTCCAGTCAGAATGGAACAGAATCCGGTAATCTGAGTTATCAGGTGAGCCAGAAGTTGGTTCAGACCGGTGCGATTCTGCTTGACTATGAGCTAAGTCAGGAAGAGATTAACGCATATGCGACAAGATACCACGGTCCTGTCAGGAAACTGGGACATATGACAGAATACTGTATCCTTGCGATTTCTCTAAGTATCCCTCTCTATGCCTATGGAGTCCGCGGCATCTGGCTGATTCTGCTTGTCGGATTCATCTGCGTGGCCTTTGCAGCTACAGATGAATATCATCAATCAATGGTAGCCGGACGTGGACCATCCAAAAGAGATGTGTGCATCGATGCTATAGGAGCATTTGCCGGAATCATTGGAACCCTCATTGTCGGGTGGGCTGCCGTACGCAGCACCCGGGAACTGAGATAAAAATTTCCCCGGGGATTTTTATAAAATCCCCGGGGAAATTTTACTTATCATCATCCGGCTCTTCAAAGGAACTGGACTGTACATCTTTTTTATCACCTTTACCGGTCACAAAATAACGGATTCCTGTTGCAGCACACACGATTCCCACCACCGCAAAAGCAATACCGGCAAATAAAAATACCATACCTTCCGATTCTCCTGCAAAATAGCCTCCCACAAGCTGATAAGCAAGATAGAACAGATATACACCTACCGCAATACGAAAACCATAAGAATAATTAGGATTTCTCATCTTATCATCCCCTGCCTACTTCTTATCAATTATTTCTGCATCATCTGCTGATGCCTCTTTACTGGTTTCTTCTTCCTCTGGAATCTGCAGCGTTCTTCCAAATACATCCGTCAGCCATTTTAAACGTCCGATTATTTCATCATTAAACTCGCCCGGCAGCATTCTCCATTTCCAGTTCTCTCCCAGGGTGGACGGATGATTGATTCTGCCTTCTTTACCACAGCAAAGAAGATCACCAATTGGAATAATTGCCAAATCTGCCACACTGCCTTCTGCTGCCCGAATAAAATCCCACGGAATCTCATCCCAGGGACGATCAAAATTATTCAGATACGCTTTCGTGTAATCTCTCACCCAGTCCGGAAGGCTGCAATACCAAGATCTGGTAGTATCATTATCGTGAGTTCCTGTATATACCACACAATTTTTCTTGTAATTATGCGGAAGATAGAAATTCTGAGCACCGGAATCAAAGGCAAACTGCAGTACTTTCATACCCGGATATCCTGTTTCATCCAGAAGATCAAATACTTTCTCATCCAAAGTTCCCAAATCTTCGGCAATCACATCTACACGCTCCAGTGCCTTTTCCATTGCCTGGAACAGTTCAATCCCCGGACCTGGCTCCCACTTTCCATTCATCGCATGATCATCCCCCGCCGGAATCGCATAATACTCTGCAAATCCACGGAAATGATCGATTCGCACCGTGTCATAAAGCTCATAACTTCTTCTCATTCTGCGAATCCACCACTGATAGCCTGTCTCTTTATGATAATCCCAGTCATACAACGGATTACCCCAAAGCTGACCGGTAGCGGAAAATGCATCCGGCGGACAGCCTGCAACAGCAGACGGAAGACACTCTTCATCCATCTGGAAAAGCTTCGGATTAGACCATGCATCCGCACTGTCCAACGCCACATATATCGGTAAATCTCCAATAATCTTTATACCTTTTTTATTTGCATATTTTTTTACTTTTCTCCACTGCTTATCAAACTCGTACTGAAGGAAATAATAAAAATCAATTTCCTTTTTCAGTTCCACTTTTTTCTGCTCCAATGCAGCCTCATCTCTTGTTCTTAATTTTTCATCCCAGGTTGTCCAGAGTGCACCATTCTGATTATTCTTGATTGCCATGAACAGACAATAGTCTTCCAGCCAATGCTCTTCCCGGCTGCAAAACTCTTCATAACTCTCATCCGGTACGAAACGTTCAAAAGCTTTCCGGAGAACCGGGTAACGGGAATTATACATACTTCCATAATCTACATACCGCTCACTTCCACCCCAGTGAAAAGACTCACACTCTTCTTTTGTCAGCAACTTATCATCAATCAGCGATTCCAGATCTATAAAATAAGGATTACCCGCAAAAGTAGAAAATGGCTGATAAGGAGAATCCCCATAACCGGTAGGTCCCAGAGGTAATACCTGCCACTTCGACTGCCCTGCTTTCACCAGATCATCAACAAACTCAAGCGCCTCTTTCGAAAAACATCCGATTCCATACTTTGACGGTAATGATGAAACAGGCATCAAAACACCACTTGCTCTCATAATAATATCCTCCGACTGTATCTTAATTAGTAACAATATACTATAAACCACATGAAGCGGCATCTTTTTTGTTACATTAGCTTATTAACTTTACCACAAACAATTCCATATTTCAAGCAATATGAACAAATTTCGATTCTGTATTATGCACATAAAATGTTAATATTCAGCCTTTCAGTCTTTATAGCAACAAAAGCATGCACACAGGATGCATAAAATGCATCCTGGTACCCGTATGTCTCGGGTTGGGCTTGTTTTTGCAAGCCAACACCTCGCGGGATAGTTGAAGGCTGAGTAGTTACTGGTACTACGTTACAGTTCCGCTAGCCATTATCACATGTCATACCGTTCCTGGTAGGTTCAGATGTTTGTTATGTGGCCTTCTGTCCTGCCTTTTATTTTTTGGTAGGCTTCATTGATTAGTTTTCGGGTTTTCCTCCTACCTTTTTTTGTTTTCGATAGGCTCTAATGGTTTCTGTTATGATTTACATCCTATCTTTTTTCGATTTTTATAGTGAAAATAAAAAATAAAATAAATAAAATTTTTTTCAAAAAAACTGTTGACAAACTCTGCTACATGACATATAATAGCTATTGTTGTGAGGGACAATTCACAGGATGTGCGCTTAGCTCAGCTGGATAGAGCGTTTGGCTACGGACCAAAAGGTCGGGGGTTCGAATCCTCTAGCGCACGTATAAAGCATCTGCAGTTTGCAGGTGCTTTTTTACATTATAGGAAAGTCCTCTGATTTTCCTATAATGTAAAAAGCCCTCCGGGCAGGATTCTTTTTTACTAATCATCAAAAAATCAAAGTTCTTTCAGTAAGTCTTTGGTATTGCAGAGTACATCGGAGGATTTCAATGAGACAAGAATTATTGAATATCTTAGCACCTATAACGGAAGAAGAAAAAGAACTTCTCTCCGGTAATTCCAACGTAAAACAGGGATTATATACCAGTCAGAAACATTTTACCATCGAAAGCCAGAAAATGCTTCAGGAGGGTAAATTAATTGACGTTCGCCCCCACACTCGATTTGTGAGATTCCCCTACCACGACCACAACTATATCGAAGTGTTTTATGTTTGCCAGGGTTCTGTAACCCATCTAATCTCAGGAGAAGAAGTCACCGTTCATCAGGGAGAACTGTTGTTTTTAAATCAATATGTCATGCATGAAATTTTGCCAACCACCGAAAATGATATTGCTATCAACTTTATTATTCTTCCTGAGTTTTTTGATACTACTTTTTCAATGATTGGAAGGAACAATGTGCTTGCAGATTTTTTAATCAGCACTCTAAAAGAAAAAAACGGTATCAGCAAGTACCTGTATTTCCAGGTCTCCGATAATCTGCAGATTCAGAATTTGATGGAAAATATGATTGACTCTCTTGTACATAAACAGGGAAATGAAGATCAGATCAACCGCCATACCATGGGTCTGGTATTTCTTCATCTACTGAATGCTGTCAAATCTCTGAAGGAAAGTACGCCTAATCAATACAAAAACATGATGCTCATGACTACATTAAAATATATAGACGAAAATTATAAGAATGGAACACTGACAGAACTGGCAGATATGCTCAACCAGAGCATTTATGGTCTGAGCAAGCTAATTCGCAATTACACAGGCCATACCTATAAAGAACTGGTGCAGAGAAGGCGCTTCCGCAAAGCAGTGGAATTACTGATAGAGACCGACCTTCCCGTCAATGATATCGTAACGGAAGTAGGATACGAAAATAATAGTTACTTCTACAGGAAATTCCGAGAACGATATCATACAACACCAAATGATTACCGCATAACACATCGAGATGAAAAATGGATCAGGGTATAGCTCTGGTCTTTTTTAATTATTTATTAATATGCACCATTTTACTCGTAATCTCTATACTTTTCTTTCGTATCATCGGAAATTCTTTGTTTTCCGTAAAACGTAATATAGGCGTAAAATGCTTATCGATGTTTGGTTTATACACAATCTCTGCTGCTACAGCACTTTATCTCGTTTATAACTCCTGCAGATTTATTGTTACACCAGACACATTAATATGGTTTCTGATCGGAGCAATCGTATGCATTAATATTGCTTACAAACTTATCATTGCTCTCTAGATTCATGAGAAAAGCAATAATATCTGTTCACAGTTGGAAAAATTAAAAATACTCGATTTATAATTTACCTATGATATTCCAAAGGGCCATCGGATCACCGACAGCCCTTTTCTCATAAAAATGAAATATCATTATTGTCTACATTCTACTTTCTGATACCATCATTATCAAACGTCTTTTTTAACGCTTTTTCTGTGGGTAAAATGGAAATCAACAATATACAACACTCTATCCCACCCAGAATTAGACTTAATATCCCTATAGAATCATCACTTTTTCCGTAAAAAGGTATTTGCACAACAAAAGTCGGTATAAGCATCATCCATCCGATCTCCCACCATCGCTTACCACAGTTTTCATTAGCAAATTTCCAGGTATCCATATTCATTTTTGATCTCCGGGTTCTATATCCACATACGGAGTTGATTGACTTTGGACAATGTTTCCACATGAACCAACCGCCAATAATCATTGTAATCGAGTATAAGGCATTACAAAATAGCATGAACCACCAAAACCACATGACATTACCTCCTTAAAATAAAAAGAACATCCTCAACAGAAGAATCAGACTACTAAATTCTGAAACTACAGAGGACGTCCTTATAACCAAAAAATGGGACCTACAGGGCTCGAACCTGTGACCCTCTGCTTGTAAGGCAGATGCTCTCCCAGCTGAGCTAAGATCCCATAATTTTACACATGACACCAAACTCTTCATGGCTTAATCGTTCATGTGAACGACCCAGACGGGACTCGAACCCGTGACCTCCGCCGTGACAGGGCGGCGCTCTAACCAACTGAGCCACTGGGCCATGATAATTATATTCTAGATAGCAACCAAAATGGACCTTCGGGGACTCGAACCCAGGACCGACCGGTTATGAGCCGGTTGCTCTAACCAACTGAGCTAAAGGTCCAAAATCATCTCTTCAAAAAAGTGATGAAAGCCGATGATCGGACTCGAACCGATAACCTGCTGATTACAAATCAGCTGCTCTGCCAATTGAGCCACATCGGCTTGATGCACCTCAAAAGTAGGTTGCTACCAAATGACTCCGACGGGAATCGAACCCGTGTTACCGCCGTGAAAGGGCGATGTCTTAACCGCTTGACCACGGAGCCTCATCTTCTTTTAAAAAGCTCCCCCAGTTGGACTCGAACCAACGACACTGCGGTTAACAGCCGCATGCTCTACCGACTGAGCTATGGAGGAACATTCCTATGAGGTATCTGGTTTCCCATATGCCTTCAAAACTGCATACACGCTACATCCTTATTCTACTGCTTTTTTGCTGCGATTTCAACCACTTTCTTAGCTTTTTCAGCTTTTGTGTCGGAAGTTCAATCTCGCTTGGCTCGATTAAACGACCTTCACACTAACCTCAGGCTTCGTCTCCGACTCGCCTTCGCTAAGTGTTCAGGTCA
>JALERM010000172.1 GCA_022764165.1 Eubacterium sp.
TTTCACAAGCCTGAGCAGTCCAAAAAATGACTGAAAGGATCCATCCACTTCTTTCAGGATCTGCTGTGCCATATTGGAATTCAGGATCTTATAGTTTTCCGATTGTTTCAAAAGGGAATAATTCTTCTGATAGTTTAAGTACTTTTTCGTTTTAAAATAGTACTGTCTGACATTATAGATCGCCTGGTTCGATAGATTTTTCGCAGCATGACAAAGTTCCTTTAAGGTTTTGTAATCATCCCTGGACAGATGTTTTACCTGTTGTTTTATAGTCAGATACATGCTGTGCTTCCTCCTTTCTTCGAAGATTGAAAACTTAAGTTGTTTACTACATGTATCCATTTTACCAGAACATACGTTCTTTTGTCAAGTTTTTTCGCATTCATCTCCTACCTGCAGAGGAAGGGGTATTCTGCGTTTATTTTGATAAAACAGGCTGTAATTGTCTTATTATATGGATGATTCATAGCATAAATATCCTTCTCTCCTGAAAGATATTGTACCACATTGATGAACGAAATCCTATAATATTTCATCAATCCAAACACTCTTTTATTCTGTCGATATTGTAAAGAGGAATATTCGTCATCCACTCCTGTTCACGGTAATCTGACATAGATGTCCTGACCGCAAATTTCGGTTGATATTTATCACAGAATGCTTTCAGACTCTTTGCACGAAGATTTTCCTCTGCTTTGACCTCTACCGGAACAATGGATGTTCGCCCCTGCAGCAGGAAGTCGATTTCTCCTTTTGAATTGGCAGTGGAAAAATAATATGGCTCTATCCCAACTTCTGCAATCATTTGCTGAAGAATATATTGTTCCGTTAATGCTCCCTTAAATTCTGTAAAAATACGATTACCATCAATAATCACCTGTGCATCAAGATCTGCCATTGCAATCAGCAAACCTATATCCAGCAAAAAAATCTTAAATGCATTAAAATCAATATAGGCTTTCAATGGCAATGATGGTTTATTTACTCTCTGAACCTTATGAATCAAGCCACAGTCCAACAGCCACTGAATGGCAAGTTCAAAATCTTTTGCCCGAGCTCCTTCCCTCACCTGTCCGTAAATATATTTCTTATTTTCTTTTGCCAGCTGCATCGGAATTGAATTCCATACAAGATTCAGTCTTGGAACAAGCGAGACTTCCGCATGTTTGGAGAAATCCTGCTGATAATAGTTGAGAAGATTCTTTTGAATTTCGCGAACCCGGTTGAAATCTTTGGTTTCAGCGTATATCTGCACAACTTCCGGCATTCCTCCCACATAATAATACTCACGTAACCTGTCTATATATTTTGATTTAAACATCGTTACCATCTCTACATCTGTTCCCTGTAATATGGACACAAACCTCTCTTCTCCCAGTGCACAGAGAAATTCCTGAAAGCTCAATGGATAAAGATTCATAAAATCAACTTTTCCAACCGGAAAAGAAGTTCCTTTATGCAAGGCTACTCCCAAAAGGGATCCTGCTGCAACAATTGCATACTCCGGCGCATTTTCGCAAAAATATTTTAGAGATGACAGCGCTTTGGGAACTTCCTGCACTTCATCAAATATCAGCAGTGTATTTTCACTGTCAATGGATACCCCTGTTTCGGCACTGATCGCCAGAATCATTCTCTCAACAGTAATCTCACCATCAAATACCTGCTTCATCCTTGTATTACTGTCAAAGTTAACGTATGCAACTTTTTCAAAACATGTATTACCGAATTCTTTCATCAGCCAGGTCTTTCCTACCTGTCTGGCTCCACGGATAATCAATGGCTTTCTGCCTTTTTTATCTTTCCATTCTTTCAATCTATCCAGGGCAAATCTTTTCATGATATTCCTCCGTCCTATACTGCATGATATGTCTTTTTCTTATTATATGCATGAAAACGTTCTTTGTAAACATTTTTAAGGATGTATTTTTGTGTTTTTATCACATTTTTAAGGACGTAATTTGTTTTTTTATTCCGGAACTATCATATCCCATGTATTACTTTCCGGATGATAGCATAAAATGAAATTCTGCATCCGATTATTCACAACCGCCCTGCAGTCATACCTGTGCATCAGAATACCGGCATAATATTTCTTATCAGACTTTAGCACTTCAATCTCTTTCAGCAAATGCCGGACTCCATCCGCATCCTCATATTTTATCATCCTGGGAATCATCTTACCAGTACTGGTAAACCAGCAATCCGCCGCCACCTTATGCGGCATGCCCCGAATTGCTTTCTCCTGAAGTTTTTCTTCTTCCATTCCAACTGCAAATCCCATCAAATATCACCTCCAGCTATTCTACCTGCACTTTTTTATAATCAACAGTCCGTTTTTCCCTGCTGATACCACCCGACATATGGTCAATCCTGCTCCCTACAAATGCGGCCCGTTTTAAAGAGTCTCTGCCATAACGTATCCTGATTTTATCTACAGCTGCATCCATCTGCTCCAGTTTTTCATAATCTGTCGTATCAAACATATCGAGCTGACGCATATCCATATGATCCCTGATTCTGCTGGTATGGATACCAAGATGGCGGATTGCTTTTCCATTCCATAGAGAATCAAAAAGCTGGCAGGCACAACGATGAATCTCTATGGTAATATTGGTTGCATGATGCAAAGTCATCTGGTGGCTTGCATACTGAAGGTCAAATGTTTTGATTCCAACTGCAATTACCTCTGCACGGACTCCTGCCGCCCTCAGCCGGGTTCCAACTGTCTCTGCCAGAGCAAGAAGAACCAATTTAGCCGTAGATGCATCTGTAACATCAAAGGCAATCGTCGTACTGTTCCCATATCCTTTATTGGCCGGAGCTTCTGACTGTACCACAGAAACATCGATTCCATTGGCAAATGCCCAAATCACCTCCCCGTGTTTCTTCAAATGACTCTTCAGCATGATGGGATCTGACTGTGCCAATTCTCCTATCGTATGGATCCCCATATGAAATAATTTCTTCGCAGTAGCCCGCCCCACAAAGAACAGATCTGTCACCGGAAGCGGCCACATTTTTGTTTTTATTTCATCTTTCCAAAGAGTATGCACACGGTCAGGTTTTTGAAAATCACTGGCCATTTTTGCCAGAAGTTTATTCTCGGACACTCCTATATTTACCGTAAACCCAAGTTCTTCCCTGATCTGATTTCGAATCCGGTGTGCCGTTTCTACCGGGTCTCCCCATAATCCCTCTGTCCCTGTCATATCTACAAAAGCCTCATCTACACTGTACTTTTCTACATCCGGTGAGTACTGCCGAAGGATATCCATAAAGGCTACAGAACATTTTTCATACAGCCCATAATTCGGAGGAACTAATTTGAGCTGTGGACACTTTTGAAGAGCCTCCACAATACTTTCTCCGGTTTTAATGTTATACTTCTTTGCCGGAATGGATTTTGCCAGGATAATTCCGTGTCTCATGGCCATATCTCCACCGACAGCAGCTACTTCATCCCGCAGGTCTACTTTCCCTCCCAAGTGATAGAGACGATAAACAGCCTCCCAGGAAAGGAAGGCTGAATTCACATCAATATGAAAAATCACTTTATCCAAACTTACGTTCGCCTCCTTTTGTATTATTATAGCGAACATGTGTTCTTTTTGCAAGAGGAATATTATGACAAAATTCATTTAAGTCAAAATAAATTCTGTTGTTCGTATTCCTGCCTTCGCTCCAGCTGCGGCGGTGTTTTGTGCAAAGAGAATTCCAGAAATATATCATCGTATACCCAGTTTTCCAACTCATTCCTGTCCAGAATCAACGGCATCCGATGATGTACCGGACTTACTGATCCATTTGCCTGGGTAGTTAGGATAATAAATCGATCTTCATCCTGAAACCGATTGTAAAATCCGGCCATAAATATAGCAGGCTGATCTTCCCTCATGAACGTGACCTTATTTTTATCTGCATCCCACTCATAAAAATGTTTTGCAGGTATAATACACCTCCTGTGCAGCGCGCTGTCCCGGAACATTTTTCTTTCCAGTACAGTTTCTGCTCTTGCATTAATCAGCAGACCTTTTTTCTGATATTGTGGGAATCCCCACGCCATTTCTTCTGCCAACAAATATGATTTTCTTCCGGTAATCACAGCAGCCGACTGGGAGGGATAAATATCACCACTGCGTTCTCTTCTAAGCTTTTTATCCACCTCCCTGACCACTTTTTCTATTTCTCTTGCTGTATCATCATCTACATAATATCGTCCACACATGATATCTCTCCTACATTTTCTTCCAGAATAGTTTTCAATTTGGTATTTACTTATCATTTTCAAGTACGCCTCATATTCTTACTCGGAATTTCGCAGTGCAGTAAGTACGTTTTTTACCATCATAATTGCGTCTTCCATACATCTTGATGCATCGTTCATTTTACTGTGTTTTACCATGTCCGTGAGTAACCCACCACCAAACAGGTCGATCATTCCCCATCCTCTTGCACTTTTCAATTTATCCTGCGCTGCGTAAAGACTGTTCAAAGCCCTTTCTCCTGCAGCAATTGCTTCGCGAATTTCTTTCTTATTATTTTCCATATCCATTGACTCCTGATCATCTCACAGATGCAAACACTACTTTACCCGTTCCCCTATACACATTTACCAGCTCTTCCTCAGATGCTGCCGAACATACCTAATCATATATGCTTCGGAAGTATGAGCGAAACAACTCCCACCACCAGCAGAATCGGCAATGCAATTCCAATCAGGCCGGCAAATACCATACCTACCAAAAATAGTGGAAGAAGCACTATAGTACATACTATTTTCGAAATCCCCCATGCTGCTTTTACAGCAAAAACAATCAGTTTTCCAAATATAAGGAACATCAGGATGATAAACACTAACTCTAACATACTTTGTCCTCCTCTCCATTGATTCTTTTCCCGTGAAATTTTGACCTGTCTTCAAGACCAAGCTTTTCACTGTAAGCTTCGTATTCGTGCATCTTTTCAATCATAAGACACATTCTGATTCTTTGTTCTATTGTCATATACATCTTCCTTTCCAGCAGATTATGTTCTTATTATAACTACATTTACGTTTTCAATAAACTGTTTCTTTGTGGAAATAGAAACATCTATTTCGCTTTTTTCTTCCCTTTCCGGCAGATATCTTATATAATAGAACATAACAACATTCTAACAATGAGGAATTAACTATGGGAAGAAAATCAACAAAAGAAAATAAGAATATATACCAGATAAGCCGTGAGAAGATGGACTATACACGAGAAACTGCTGCTGAAAAACTTGGCTTTATCTCTTCAGACCGTATTGAGAAAATAGAAAATGAAAAATCCTTGCCACATCCGGAGGAAATCCTTGCCATGGCAGACTGCTATAAAAATCCTTCCCTGTGCAACTATTTCTGCTCTCACGAATGCCCAATCGGAATAGAGTATGTTCCTGAAATCAAAGCCAAAGAACTCTCTCAGATTACTCTGGAAATGCTCGCTACCCTAAATAAACTCACACACGAAAAGGAACGTCTCATTGAAATCACAGTAGATGGGGAACTTTCTGAAGATGAGCTGCCAGACTTTCTCAAAATTAAAGAAGAGTTGGAAAAAATGGCTCTGGCTATCGATTCTCTTAATCTTTGGCTGGACCATACGATAGCATCAGGAAAGATTGACAAAAGTTTGTTATAACATTTTTATCAGAGCTGCTCTTTCCGGTATAATTTCCAATTTTCCGCACATCCTATTTTCGAAAGGATGGTGTGAATATGACAAATAAAACCAGCACTGCAAACAGTACACGAAATGATTACGATGATGGCAATATCCCGGATGTAGATTTGCCTTCCGGCGAAGATATCGTAGAACCTCTTCCGGAATCAACCAGACCTCGAAAAGATGGTCCCGGAGGTGAGGATTGATGGCATCCTATGTATCACCGGAAGTCCGGGAGAAGTTTGAAACCCTTTCCGTTGACCTCAAGAACATAATCCTCGAACGGAATGTGCAGCTTCATACGGTCCATGATCTTATTAATGTACTTGAACAGATTGTTGCAGAGGCAGGGGAATGATTCCCTGCCTCTGTTTATGTGCCAGTCTCCTCATAAGCTTTTGGACCAGGCCCCAAATTGACGAAATATCCCAAATTGAGAAAAAACCATAGCACTCATGTAGGCCAAAGATTAAAGAAACAGCTATTATATCCTGCCAAATAAGAAAAAACATAGGCTGAGAATCCCAGAAATAACTTAATGATCCTACCAGAATCAGAAAAATGTAGGCTACAAATTCCAGAAACAAATGATATAGCCTATAAAAATCAGAAAAAGATAGGATGGAAATCATAACAGCAGTCATTAGAGCCTATCGAAAACAAAAAATGGTAGGAAGAAAATCCAAAAACTAATCAATGAAGCCTACCAAAAGGCAAAAAAAGCAGGACGAAAGCCACATCAACCACCATCTGAGCCTATCCGAAACAGTACGGCATGGAATAGTGGCTGTCTGAACTGTAACAATTTGGAAAGGATATTTCGCTTATTCGCTTTTTTGACGGGCAAATCTTCACATTCCAACAAATATCTTATATAATGAGAGATGACAACATCTAAATAATGATGAATTTACTATGGAAAGAACTTTCCACCCTTAATAAATATACTACTTATATACAGGAAGGAGTGACAATATGCCATTACCCGAAATAACAGTTTCATGTTTACTCAAATAGTCAAAGACCCCAATGCAGGCATCGGGGTCTTAAAAATAGCTTCTCTTTCTTTCAAAAAGGCAGCCACTCCGGCCGCCTTATCGTTTCTGATTAATATGCAACACGGATTATCACACAACACGAAAAAAGCCCCGAAAATCGGGGCTTTTAAGAGTGCCGCAGACCGGAATCGAACCGGTACGGGTATCACTACCCACGGGATTTTAAGTCCCGGGCGTCTGCCAGTTCCGCCACTGCGGCTCATATATATGTGTACAGCTCTCATCAGGACCATACGTGCAAGCACTGTATCCTTAGCTAATTATCACACATATAAACGAAGAAAAAAACATTTTCTCCTATGGATGGAGGTGGATTCGAACCACCGAAGCAATTTGCAGCAGATTTACAGTCTGTCCCCTTTGGCCACTCGGGAATCCATCCAAATCTGTCAGCACTTTTCAAGCTCTGACAAGATAGAATTATAACGCATTTTTAATTGGATTGCAAGCATTTTTCAAAAAATACTTATTTTTCTTTTAATTTTCATCTCTGGAATACAGTACCACTGCTTCCAGCGGAGTAAGTTCCATAGTAAGGAATCCGCCTTTTACCTCATACTCCTTCTCTTCCATGGTATATCCGACCGCATTGCTGCTCAGGACACGTTTCAGTACACTGTCATGTGTTCTCGATATTCCTGTCTCCCATACCGGGATTTCCGCATTGACATTGCCATTATTGTTATTCACGATTACAATCATTCTTTCGTCATCGGCAAAACGACCATAGGCAATCAGATTGTATTCCCCCTTGAGGAATTTTACAGATCCGCCTTTCAGCACATCATATGTTTTATGCATGTGAATTGCATCTGTATAGAAACGAATCAATTCCTTATCTTCATTTCCCCACGGATATGTTCTGCGGTTATCTGGATCGGTGAAACCGCACACACCTGCTTCGTCACCATAGTAAAGTGTAGGTGCACCAGGCCAGGTCATCTGCATGACAACAGCTTCTCTTAAAATTGCTTTATTGACATTTTCTTCCGCTGCCCGATGTCCAAGTGAATGCAATCTTCCTGCTCTTCCATTGGTCCGGCTTAAAAAGCGGGAATGATCATGGTTGTCCAGCTCATTCATAGCAATCTGAAGGGAAGGTGCATAAAAACGGGAACTGTTATAACGCATGGCATCACGGAAGCTGTCAACATTGCCTTTCAAATCCTCTCTGTACTGATCGCTGTGCTTTTCCATACCGGTCAGGAACCAGGAAACCGGCTCCATAAAAGCATCATAGTTCATGACTGTATCCCACTCATCACCCTGCAGCCAGGAACTGGCATCACCATAGTGTTCTGCGATAATAACTGCATTGGGATTGGCTTCCTTTACCACACGGCGGAATTCTTTCCAGAAAAGGTGATTATACCCGGAGCTGTGTCCAAGATCAGCGGCAACATCCAGACGCCATCCATCCACATTATATGGCGGAGAAACCCATTTTCTCGCCACATGCATAATGTATTTCTGAAGTTTCGGTGAATCTTCATAATTCAGCTTGGGCAGTGTATCATGCCCCCACCAGCCGTCATAGAATTCATTATACGGCCAGTTATGTTCATTATGGAACTTGAAAAACGTATGATAGGGGCTATCGGCTGAAATAAAGGCCCCCTTCTCATAACCTTCCTGTTTCTCGTAAATTTTTTCTCTGTCCAGCCATTTGTTAAAGGAACCACAGTGGTTAAATACACCATCCAGAATAATTTTCATACCTCTGCGGTGAATCTCTTCGACCAGTTCAATAAACAACTGATTGCTGGCCTCCAGATTCTTTTTATTGGCCACCCGGTTGATGAATCTGGTTGCATGGCTGTTATCACGATCTCCCGGAGCCAACAGATTTCCTTCGTCTTCCACAATTTTTCCAAAATGAGGATCTACATAGTCATAGTCCTGAATATCATACTTATGATTGGAAGGAGATACAAAAATCGGATTCAGATAAATAACTTCCACACCTAGTTCCTGCAGATAGTCTAATTTATCCATAACGCCCTGCAGATCCCCGCCGTAGAAATTGCTGACATCCATTTGCTCAGGCAGTTTGTTCCAGTCTTCCACACGGGTACTCTGGCTGTCTATATAATAATACTCTCCTGTCAGCACGTCATTGGACTTATCACCATTACAGAACCGGTCCACAAAAATCTGATACATGACAGCACCTTTTGCCCAGTCCGGTGTCTTGAATCCGGGAACTATTCCAAAAGAATACTGTTCCTGCAGCTGCCGAGTCACACCAAGTTCGTTATAATAGCAGATAATTTTTCCTGACTGAATCTCAAAATAATAATGTATTGGGTCATGGCCGACTTCAAGATCAATACTGTAATAATCAAATCCATGTTTGGTCTCTGTCAGCTGCATGCGGGAACGCATGGCACCACTGATATAATAAACCGCATCTACATTATTCTTCAAAGTACGAAAACGTATGGTAACCACATCTCCCGGTTCAGGCTCAGAAGGAGTCCTGTATTGTTTTGTCTCATCACTGAATAATGCGTGTTTATTAAATACCGGCCGCATTCTGTTGATATATTCCTGTGCTTTCTGCACCTCTTTATACTGTTCCATATCATTCTTTTCCTTCATCATATTCTGCCCCACTACATCCTGCTTACTCCGTCCTGTTCATGAATCTCCAATGAATCTTAAACAGTAATACCCATCAGTATTATTTTATAGTATCATTCCACAAAATACAACCTTAAAATTCAAACAGATTAGATTATCGTTTGCCATGTACCGCCGGATAGTAAAAAAGACAGCCTAGGCTGTCTTTTTTGGAGAAGGTATTTCTTCTTATGGGGTGTAGCAAAAACTATATAATGTATTGGGGGGTTTTTACAGGTATTATAATACCATGATAGTGTAGAAAAGTGTGCACAAACCTGATTTTTTTTAAAGGATTTTTTTATTCACTTTTTTACCGTTTTTTTATTTTTCGCCATCACGCTTCGGAATTTTGTACAATTTCCTCCGAAACCCCGTCAATTTTTCCTTTTTCGAATAATGCTTCGAATTCTTTATTGCCGATTTTTTCTTTTTCCAGCAAAAGTTCTGCACAGCTGTAAAGCACATATTCATACTGTTTGATAATCGCTTTTGCTTTTTCATAGCATTCATCGATGATTGCCTTCACCTCACGGTCAATAGCTGCTGCTGTCATCTCACTGATGCCCCGGGCATGGGCCAGATCCCGACCGATAAAGACTTCATCCTGATCATCACTGTATGACACCATTCCCATACTGGATGACATTCCATATTTGGTGACCATAGATTTGGCAATCTGTGTCGCCTGCTTGATATCCTGAGAAGCACCTGTTGTAATATCATCAAAAATCAATTCTTCAGCAATCCGACCTCCCAGGCAGACCTGAATATGCTCCAGCATCTTACCCCGGGTATTAAACATTTCATCCTTATTTGGAAGAGGCATTGTATAACCTGCTGCTCCCAACCCTGTAGGAATAATAGAAATGGTATATACCGGTTCCATCTGATCCAGCACATGAAACAAGATTGCATGACCAGCTTCATGGAAGGCTGTGATTTTCTTTTCTTTTTCAGAGATGACACGGCTGTGTTTCTCCGTTCCAATACCCACTTTGATAAATGCTTTCTGGATATCCTGCTGCTTCAGATATACACGATTTTCTTTTGCTGCAAAAATCGCGGCTTCATTCAGAAGATTTTCAAGCTCTGCACCGGTAAATCCGGCAGTTGTCTGCGCAATCTGAGCCAGATCCACATCATCTCCCAAAGGCTTTCCTTTTGCATGGACTTTCAGGATTTCCTCTCTTCCCTTTACATCAGGAGCGCCTACCACAACTCTGCGGTCAAACCGACCTGGACGAAGAATCGCCGGATCCAGAATATCCACACGGTTGGTTGCAGCCATAACGATGATACCCTCATTCACACCAAAACCGTCCATCTCTACAAGAAGCTGATTCAGCGTCTGTTCGCGTTCGTCGTGGCCGCCGCCCATCCCTGTGCCTCTGCGTCTGGCAACTGCATCGATCTCATCAATGAAAATAATACAAGGGCGATGCCGTTTGCCGTCTTCGAACAGATCTCTTACACGGGAAGCACCCACACCGACAAACATTTCCACAAAATCGGAACCTGAGATGGAGAAAAACGGTACTCCCGCTTCTCCGGCAATCGCTTTTGCCATTAGGGTTTTACCAGTACCCGGAGGTCCTACCAAAAGGACACCTTTCGGAATTCTGGCACCCACCTTGTTGTACTTGCCCGGATTTTTAAGGAAATCCACAATTTCTTTCAAATCTTCTTTTTCTTCCTGAAGACCGGCTACATTTTCAAAGGTAATCTTCTTATCAGCTTCCGTTGACATTCTGGCGCGGCTTTTTCCAAAATTCATCATTTTGTTTCCACCGCCTCCTCCGGAGCTTCTTACCATCATGATTACCATAAAAATCAATATACCCAGTGTTGCAAAGGGAAGAACCGTAGAGACCAGCTTACTTTCCTGAGGAACATTCGTAAATTTAAAGGAAACATCAGCTTCTTTCAAAAGATTCCCCACTTCTTTCACATCATCCACATACATGTCTTTCCGGGTTCCATCAACCAACTGTACCACCAGCTGACCGGTTGGAACCTGCTCGTTCTGATGTATTACTGCCTGTGCAATTTGCTTATTCGCAAGATCCTGCTCTAATGCCTGATAGGAATAATTGTTGCTGTTCTGCATCTGATCAGATATATAACTGAATCCCATGACCATCAACAGAACCATAATGAGCCATACCCATACTCCTCTTGTCTGTTTATTCACTTTATTTCTCCTTTCGGTCTGTTATGCTTCAGGCTCAACGATGCCAATATACGGAAGATTTCTGTACTTCTGTGCATAATCCAGACCATAACCAACTACAAATTCATCCGGGATTTCAAAACAGGTATAGTCCACCTGTACCTCTCTCACTCTCCGCTCCGGTTTATCCAGAAGCGTACAAAGCTGAAGACTTGCCGGCCGTCTCTGCTTCAAAATCTCAATCAGATAGCTGAGTGTACGTCCGGAGTCAATAATGTCTTCAACAATCAGCACATCCTTGCCTTCCAGCGGCTCATCAAGATCCTTAACAATCTTTACCACTCCACTGGATTTGGTATCGTTGCCATAACTGGACACCGACATGAAGTCCAGTGTTACCGGAACAGTAATTCTCTTTGCCAGCTCACAGGCAAAAAACACACTACCCTTCAGCACACAGACCATATGAACACATTTGCCTTCATAGGCTTCGCTGATTGCTTTTCCGATTTCCTCAATTCTCTGATCCACTTTTTTCTCATCAATCAATACACTGATTTTATCACTCATGAATGTTTCCTCCTTTTATCTGGATGTGTAATATTTTTCTGGTTTTATCCGTCACCTTATACGCTTCACTGATTCTGTCCCCAATCACCCACAGAATCTCCGAGCCATCGGCAGCCAGCCACAGATCATCCCGCTTCTCCCGCGGAATCTTTCTGTCAATCAGATAGTCTTTCAGTTTTTTACTTCCTCCTGAAGGCAAAATACTGATTCTGTCTCCGGATCTTCGATGACGAATTTCTACACTATTTTTTATTTTATCATAATCCAGCCATTTCGTATATGTTTTTTCCTCGATTGTGCCAAAATTGTAAGGAATCACGCAGCAGTAAATGGTATATTCTCCCAGATTCCATTCTTTTACTTCCTCACCCACTTCCAGAACTAACGAGCTGTGCAGACAATGTTGTGTTTTTCCCTCGGTTTTTCTGATTATCATTCCCTCATAATCACGAACAGCTTCCACACCATAGGGCAGCATAATCTTTTTTCCTACAGGTTTTTCCCGAAGTTTTCTCACATCTTCCGCATGAGTTCTGGTAAAATCTCTGGCGAACCCGGCCACCTTCTTCATCCCCTGAAGAATTGCTCTTCTCTGAATCAGATCAGGTTCTCCCCAAAAATTCTCCTGAAAAATCATTTTTCCATCAGCTTCTGTCGTGCACTGGCACATACACGCCTCCGTCAGTTGCTCCAACAACAACTCTGTCTCCTGCAGTTCCTCCGCAGTCTCTGCCATATGAGCCGTCGCTGACGGATTAATTTCTTCACAAAGATATCTTACGACATGATGACGGATTTTATTCCTGGTATAATCATCATTCAGATTCGTACTGTCCGTCTGCCAGGGAATTTCCCTTTCTGTCAGATAATTTTCTATTTCTTTCCTCTCCAGACAAAGCAGCGGACGGATACGGTCCCCGGACATCGGCCGTAGGCCACACAGACCTGTAATACCTGTTCCTCTTGCCATATGATGGATCATGGTTTCTGCCTGGTCATCTCTGTGATGAGCCAGTACAATTTTGGTCCCGCACTCTTCCCTCATAACCTGTGCAAATGCATCATATCTGGCTTTTCTCCCTGCTTCTTCCAGGCTCAGCCCTTCCTCTGCCGCCAAATGTGCAACATCTTTTTCAAAAGCCCGGAACGGAACCCCCTCTCTCCTGCAAATTTCTTCCACAAACTTCTGATCACGTACTGCTTCCTCTCCCCTGAGCATATGATTCAGATGAACAGCTATCAGCCGAAACTTCCATATTGCCTGCAATTCTATCAACAGATAAAAAAGACATACCGAGTCTGCTCCCCCGGATATGCCTGCCACCAGAACATCTCCCTCTTGAATCAGATGATGTTTTTCCACATAGTTCCTGACTTTTCGTTCTGTTGTCCACATAATCTGCAGTATATCCTTTCTTTTTTCCTGTTAAACATTATTTTTTCCACATACCGGCTACCAGCACCGTCATATCATCCATCGCCCGGTAATTACTGTAACTGAGTACTTTTTCCAGAATATTTCTTCCCAGTTCTCTTGGCATCTGTTCCGGTGACTGCATAATAATTTCCTTCATAGTTTCTTCTCTATTGCTGTCCGGCAGAGCATCCAGAACTCCATCTGTCACCATGACCAGATAATCACCGTCATACAGCTTTTTGGATGTTTTTTCAAAATCCAGCTGCTGCACCAGACCGGCAGCCATACTGGTGGATGTTATGGTCTCCACCCAATGAGAACGCCTAATAAATGTTGTTGCAGCACCTGCTTTCAGGAATTCACAGATTCCTGTGTATAAGTTCAGGGAGCAGATATCCAGACTGGAAAACATCCCGTCCTTTCGCTGGAGAATCAAAGCGGAATTAATCATACGGGCTGCTGTCTCTCTGGAAAAACCGGAGGCCACAAACTGCTCCAACAGTTCAACCACTGTCTCACTTTCTTTACACGCTTCCACACCGGACCCCATTCCATCCGAAAGACACATGACAAATTGATCATCCGTACAGGTACAGGCATAGTTATCCCCGGATACCGTTTCCTTTTCCCTGGTAATTCTGGCAACTCCATATAATACTTTATAATTGACATCCTCCGTAAATAAAACCGTTTTCATTTCACTGTTCAGTACCGACCGGCTCTCCCGGGAGGGAATCATCCTGCAGCCACAGACCTGCGACAGCTGCCGTGCAACCTCTTTCATGGTCATGCACTGCCCTCCTCTTGTACGCAGTGTGAGAAAAATTCTCCATTTTTCATCCTGCCCCGACAGCATCCAGACCTGCTTTACCAGCACATGCTGCTTCTGAAAATGTTTCTGAATCTTTTCTTCCATAGCCGCAGGCACGGTACTGATATCACTCACATCTGCTGCCAGTTTATGAATCAGTCTTGCCACTTCATTTAACTGCTCTGCCACTGCCAGACGGTTTTCAATCAAACGATTTCTGTACAAAAGTTCCTCACGGGCACTAAAAAAAATTTTCTGCAGTTCTCCTGTAAACTGAGAAGCCTGAAGACACTCCCCCACCCAGTCTCCCTGTGCTCTCAAAAACCGGTCAGGATCGCCGGCTTCAATAACCTGCAGAAGTTCAAAAACTTTCTGGTTCGTCTGATATTCCTTTTGTTTCCAGCACACATCCATGTGGGGACACTCTGCACAGATGCGTTTTTTTACTTCCGCAAAAATATCCCAGACTTCTGTCTGCGTCAGTTTTTCCTGATGATTGGGCATTTCATAAAATGTATGTGCAAGTTTCTGAAATGATCGGGCATATCGCTCTATCTTTTCTTTCTGCGGATAGGTGTCATATATCGGTTTGCCTTTTTTTCTGTCTGTGAAAATAAGTTTTGCCATGTCCCGGACAATCAGTATAACACTGACGGCGAGCATGGCAATCATCCACATCTGCATGCATCCATAACCCCCTTATACTGCCGGAATATTCCGTGCTTCCTTAAAAGAGTATTATAGGTGCAGAAGTATGAAAAACCTGTCAAATATGCAGAACTGGCAGAAAAAAAATTCAGACAAAATCTGAACTTTTTCTTCCGCACTCTGCTATTTGTTTTCCTTAAACAAAATCTCGTTATCCTTTACAAGACCGATTTTTTCTTTTGCAATCTTCTCATAGTATTCATCGCTCTGCATCTCTTCCTGCAGCTGTTCAATTTCTTCAGTACGTTTCTGCTCAGCCGCATAGGCTTCCGCAATCTGTGTCTTGCGCACCTCATTGGCTTCAATCTTTTTCTGCAGGGATGTGCCCTGATATAAAAGAGCAATTACCAACAGGCTCACCACACCGCTGATTCCGATCATGGCTGCTTTATTCTGAGTGTCTGTGCGTCTTGCTTTTGTATTTTTTCGCTTTGCCCCAGTTCGTTTTTTCTTCATTTTCAGCTCCCCTATCCGGTTCTGTACGCCTGCTGCACTTCTTCAGTGCAGACTTTCCTTTTCTGTATAAGGAAATATTACAACGTACCACCCAAAATTTCAACCTTTTTGCCAAAATTAGTAATTTTCCTGCCGGAATCTTTAGTATTACACGTATTTTTATCAACATTCGGGACAGACCCTCTACCCAGACGGTACTCAGTGAATATTTCCAGGCCAGTGCTCCCACACCTGTTCCCACAAACAGATACCATCTCAGAATTCCTGAATTTTCCCTGAAAAATACTGAAAACAGAAAAAATGCAGCTCCCATCCAGTATAACAAATCTTCTACGGCAATCACCGCTCCGGTATGTGGAACCGTTCTTCGCAATATTCTCAGACAGTCATACAGAAAAAAAAGAAAAGAACCATACCATACAGATTTTGCAAACAGTATCAGTTCCCTTCCCATATAGGCACTCATCTAGGAAAACAGCCTGCCCAGCAGGCCGCCTTTTTGCCTGCGGCCATAACTGCCGCCTTCTGTGTACACAAAACTGTCCACAGTTCCTTCCACATCAATTTCTCCAAGTTCCAGCTGAAGACGGCTGACATGCAGTTCTCTCCCTCTGATCGTCAGCATTCCCTGCGTCGTCTCCAGAAAAATCTGTTCGCTGTCGAAGGAAATCACATCGACCACTCCTGTCAGAGTTCCTTCTCTTCTCTCTTTCAGGCAGAACTGATGAACTCTCTCCAGATTTTCCTCCATAGCATCCCTCCCTCTGTCTGCAGAACGTTGCGTTACTCCCGCCTTATCTACAGTATATGATTGGGATGACAGAGTCCATGTCATAATCTTACAGGTATTTGTATAATTCCTGTGCCTCTTCTTTTTTCACTGTTTCCTGTACGTTCAGTACCTCTACCTTTACCGCCTTGCTTCCAAACTGAATCTCCAGTACATCACCGGCCTTCACCTGGGCGGATGCTTTGGCCGGACGGTCGTTGATCAGCACACGGCCGGCATCACATGCCTCATTGGCAACAGTTCTTCGCTTAATCAGACGGGAAACCTTTAAAAATTTGTCCAGTCTCATATGCCATTCTCCTGCAACATCATTTATCATATGATAAAATGTGGCCTTGCAGACTCGAAAATCCACAAAGCCACCTATATTCTCAAACCAATCTTCTTATGCGTTAACCATATCTTTCAGAGCTTTTCCGGCTTTGAACTTTGGTGTTTTGGAAGCATTGATTGTCATTGTTTCACCAGTAGCAGGATTTCTTCCTTCTCTTGCTGCTCTTTCAGATACTTCAAATGTACCGAAACCTACCAGCTGAACTTTTTCACCTTTTTTCAATTCTTCAGATACTACATCGATAAAAGCTTTTAAAGCAGCTTCTGCATCCTTTTTGGACAACTGAGTCTGTTCAGCCATAGCTGCAATCAATTCTGTTTTGTTCATGATATTCCTCCTATAAGTGTCTAGTATTATTTTACTACACCTATTTATATACTCTAACGCCCTGTTTGTCAAGGATTTTGCGTATATTTATCATTATCTCAGCCTTTAACCATATCCTCTATGGTATCTGTCAATGCTTCTTCCGGATAAATATCATATTTTGCAGAAATCCGACAAATATCATATAAAAGTTTCCCCACCAATTCAGATGCTTTCTCATTATCTGCTATGGCTCCTGCTTCCAGCAGATCAATCTTTTGTCTTGCATTTTCGCAGATCTGTTCCAGAGATACCTCCTCGCACAGACCACTTCTCTGCAATTTTTTTTGCACTTTCATCGCACGGATCAATGCCGGAAAAGTTCTCGGCACAGCTTCAGCTTCTGAACGGCTGTCGCCCTTTTCTTTTTTCTCTTCCTGTTTCAGCTGTTCCCAGTCAGGCAAAGCTTTCTTCTGTTCTCCGTCCTGTCCCCTGCCAAATACATGAGGATGACGGTGTATCATCTTTTTACAGATTCCCTCAAATACATCCTCAGCAGTAAATATACCTTCTTCTTCCGCCAGAACACTGTGAAATGCCACATGAAACACCACATCTCCCAGTTCTTCACATAGATTGTCCCCATCACCGGTATCACGCAGTATATGAATTCCTTCCACAGCTTCATATGTCTCTTCAATCATGCAGCGTTCCAGACTCTCATGGGTCTGCACACGATCCCAGGGACATCCATGTTCACTGCGAAGGGTTCTCACAATATCCATAACACTGTCAAATGTATCTGCTTTTTCCACGATTCTCTTCCTTTCCATTCACAGGTTTTGATGACTTCATTATTATACCCCTGAGTTCGACAAAAAGGAAGAGAATCCGTATCTGTTTATTCTGGAAAATGTTCCAAAAATCGTTTCCATGGTTCTCTCAGTTCAATGGTCTGATTCAGTTTCTCCAGGTTTTTTCGGGATATCCATGATTTATTGTTATTCGTATAAAAATTGGCAATTTTCCAGTATTTCCACGGATATGCCAGTAAAATTTTCAGATATCTCCTCTCTTCTTCTGACATTCTTCGTCCTTTTTCATATGTTTTCAGCATCATCATCCCCAACTCCCTGTTCCAGTGGTGTTTTTCGAGAATTTTTCTCATGAATTGATATAAATCAGCAGCCTGTGGTCCGTAATTCCAGTGTTCAAAGTTCGTAAATGCTACTTCTTCTTCCACCATGAGAATATTATGCTGATTACAGTCACCATGACATATGGCAGTCGCATTTTCTCCGGACATTTTTTCAAAATCCAAAGTCTCCATCATTTCCAGGCTCGCTTCTCCCTGTTCTATAAAGTAGGACACTGATTTCGATAAAATTTCTTCAAATTCATTTTTCTTCTTCTTTTTCTGAAGAAAATTTCGAATTTTTCTCATTTCCCTGTTATGGCGTTTCATTTCCTCCGGCAATGTCTCCGCTGCAGGATTTTCTTCTTTGTCCATATGCATAACCTTATGTAATTCTGCCATATAAGCAACGCTTTTTCTTATATCTGTTTCTGATCTTGTATCGCATTCTCTTCCGGAAAACCAGTCACGGACAATATAAGGTGTTCCATCCTCCCCTTTACTGATTACCTGTCCTTCCTGATTGGAAAGCACCAGATCCACCTGACGGAATCCTTCTTCCCGACAATGCACCTGTAGTTTTTGCTGACGCTCCATCTTTGCCGGGGAACCCCAGTATTCTCTGATGATTTTCAGTCCCTGTTCTGTATCACAGATCAGAGCTCCCCGTCCCCGTATCACTGTATTTGCCGTCAATCCGTATTGTTCCAATACCCCCAGACCGCGATCGTACAAATCAGCTCCCCCTTTTGGTCTCTACATTCTTTCTATCATATGAGATTATGAAGGGAAATATACTCTTCCAGCGTAAGCCCCTGCTCTGTAATTTCCTGTGCCGCCTCTGCTCCCACATATCGAAAATGCCAGGGTTCATAGTTAATACCTGTAATATCCGTTTTATCCGGCGGATACCGGAGAATAAATCCATATTTCCAGCAATTTTCTTTCAGCCACTGGTACTCGGCCGTATCTTCCTGCCCCTCATCCAAAAGCTGATATTCCGCTGAAACAATGTCCACCGCAAGACCTGTTTCATGTTCACTGCAGCCCGGCGGCATGGTCTCTTTGACGGATTCTTCCCAGGCCTGCTCATATGTCATATTTTGTTCATCCATCAGATTTTGGATATCCTCCTCCAGTAATTCCTTCTGTCTCTCCCTGCTGCGATATCCTGACGCTACCACAAAACTGCAGCCCTCCTGCGATCCATCTGTCAGCATCCGGCTCAAATCCTCATAAATTTCCTCAGCAACTGCACATCTCCCGCTTTTCAGCGTATGAAGACTAACCTGATAATCTTCCGAAAGCATGTGTGTTCTGTTGACAAGAATCGGCAGTGAATTTTTTTGTTTTTCTTCCACATTCTGTATTTTTTCTTTCCTGTACTCTTCTGTCTGAAGCCCTTCTGCATGTCTTGCTGATGAGAAGCATACCCCAAGTGCCATAATGCTACATATAATGGTCATTTTAATTTTTTTCTTCATATAAAATATCCTCCCTGTTGTTGATACAGAGAGGATATCAATTCCATGTTTCATTTTATTTTCTGACTTGTATCTGATTTGCATCATTCGACAGAATCCACTACACCCGTATCAGTCATCGAATACATCCAGTAATCCGTTGTCACTACAGATTCCCAGTTTCCTAAAGCCCCCATAAAAGAATTGACAAATTCGTGCCAGCGCTGCGTACCAAATACAATGGCCATTCCGTTTCCTGTGTCATTCTGAATCACATCACGCCATGCAGTTACATGGAAGGTATCAAAATCCAACTGCACAGAACATTCCAACTCATCAGGAAAACTGGTCATACTGCCGCTTTCCGCACCACACACAGCTGAAAATCCTGCACTTATATCTTTCGTCGAATTATTATGAGTCTTTTTCTCAGAAGCACTGATTATCATATCTTTCAAAGAGTCATATCCCAATTCCTGTACCATCACATCCTCGGCATAAGTTCCTGACAACGATGCATAGTAAAAAAAATCATGTTCCTGATCCATCACAAGAACCACCCTGTCATTCGTTTCCGATTCAAAGATCATCACATTCACCGGAAGAGCTGCCGTATCTGTATAGATATAATGCTCTGATGACAGGACCAGATATTTCTCATCAATCCAGGATATACATTTTTCCGGTAAAAGCTCCGCCTCACACCAGATATTCATCGTATTTCTACATTTTTCCAGCATATCCAAAGAAATCATTTCTTCACTCTTTATATGGTAATACTTCAGATACTTTTCATTCCACTGGAACATGTCCGTATCACAGAGAATTTTCAGACGACCTGCAAGATCCAGAGAATCCATATCAAGAAAAGAGATGCCTTCCCGCTTTGACAGCGTAACCTGATTCATCATTTCACTATCCTGCCATTTTCCATACCACCCGGGCAGGCACCAGGCAATGATAAGTACTTCCGACAACAGCAATATTCCCGCAATATATTCGAGAATGATTTTCCATCTTTTCTTCATACATCCTCCTTTTCAGCGGAGCGATACCGCTTTTCCGAAGGAATCTCAACAATCACACGCAAACCGCCAGATTCTTTATTTTCCATGTTCCATCTTCCCCGATGCAGCTGTACGATCTTTGCACACAATGTAAGTCCCAGACCGGCACCGCCTTCTTTCCTTGCCCTTGATTTATCCACCATATAAAATGCCTCTGTTACCCGCTCCATTTCCTCAGGGGGGATTCCTTTTCCCTCATCTTCCACAATAAAGCGATACCCATCCTGCATCGTTTCTCCTTTCAGGCAAATATCCCGCCCGACTTCAGATGCTTTTCTGCTGTTATCCAAAAGATTCAAAAGCAGAGAAGCGAGCAATTCCCGGTCACACCATACCATCTCCTCATGGACAGACACCACCAGATTCAGATGTTTTTCCTTCATACCCTCCTGGGATGTGCGCACAATCTCCTGCACCAGCTCAGCAACTGAGATTCTGACAAATGACAGATCCGGCTTCCTTGCCATCGTAAGTTCCAGCAATTTGTAGGACAGGGTCTGAAGCCTCTTCCCCTGCCGATAAATATAATCCGCACACATCGCCGTCTCCTCCGGATCCAGATTCATCTGACGGATTGTATCTGCATAACCGATAATGGATGTGAGAGGAGTCTTCAGTTCATGAGCAAATGCCGAGGTAAATGCTTCCTGACGCTCCACTTCGTTCTGCAGCCTGTTCATCTGATGATTCATACAGTCTGCCATCCAGTTAAAATCATTTGCCAGAGTACCGACTTCATCAGAACTTTTGATTTTTACCCGGGTACTATATTGTCCATCAGCAAATTTTCGGGTAGCCAGTGACAACTTTCGCATATTCCGCATAACAAAAAACAATGCAAGCAAAGTCACCAGTCCCACCAGAGCTGCCACAAATAATACGCCTGTCTGATAGCGGGAATACATTTCCGTGCGGCTTCTATAAATTGCCGTGATATTTTTTGCAGTCTCAATGTATCGTTCCGAATCTGTGCAGCATACCACGACCAGATATACTGCCCCTTCCCTTTGTATCAATTCATATCCTACATTATTTTCTTCATCAAGACTGTCCAGAATATGATGTTCCAACCGAAAATTTCCTTCCTGATACAGAGGAAATCCCACCTCATTCAGGATACATACGGTCACATCGTCCTGCTCCTGATAAAAACTCTCCACCAGCTTTTTTTCTGAAGTCTGCTTCAGCACATCTTCCGAAAGACTGTGACGGGTCAGTTCATAGGAATTCTGAAACATCTGATTTTCCACCATACAGCGTTGGATTTCTCTGTCCAGACTGTTTTGAAAATTATCCTGAATCATCCATACACCAAACAAAGTCAGAAATAACACAAACAAGGGAGTTGTAATAAAAAATAATTTCCAGGAAAGTTTCATCCGCCCCTCCTCACACAACCAGACGATACCCTACTTTATAAATCGCCGTAATATGTTCTTCCAGCCCCAGCTTCTTCTTCAGCCTCTGCACATGCAAATCTACGGTTCGCCCGGTTCCGGGATATTCCCCTCCCCAGACATTCTCATAAATCGTCTCCCGATACAGCGCCCTGTTTTTATTTCTCACAAACAAAAGCAGTAATTCATACTCTTTTAATGTCAGTTCCACCTGTTTTCCGTTTTGAAATACCATACGGGACTCCGTATCAATCATAATATCCAGCAGATACATCCTGGCATCTGTTTTTTTATACCTGCGAAGCACCGTCTCCACACGTGCCAAAAGTTCCGTTATTTCAAATGGTTTGCAAATGTAATCCTCCGCTCCCATCCGCAAGCCCCGGACTCTCTGTGCGGTCTCTCCCATAGCAGTCAGAAAAATCACCGGAATCTCCAGCGATTTTGCATACTCCAGAACCTCATATCCATTCATTTTTGGAAGCATGATATCCAGAATCACTAGATCATAAGAAGAAACTTCCAGAAGATCTGCCGCTTTCTCCCCATCCTCTGCCATCTCACACTCATACCCTGATTTCATCAGATTCATACGAAGAAGATTTGCAATAGCCTCATCATCCTCCACAATCAAAATTCGAATCATACCTTACTCCCCCTTTCGTACTTCCATACATCTCCATCTGATATACAATTCTCCATAAAAATGTATCAAAATTGTATACTTTTTTGTAATTCTTTTGGAAGGGGACGGAGAATCTATGGTATTTTTTAGAAGCAGGCCGCTCCTCCTCAACTCTGCACTAAGCGCGACTAATTGACGCTCAGGAGAGCCTTCGCGCCAAAGTCTTGCTAAGTGCATATTTTCGGACTCGCTTTCCCCAATGCTTCTAAAAAATACCATAGATTCTCCTGTCTTATTCCAAACGAAACAAAATGCGCCCAGAAGAAAGGTATGTTAAACTTTAATCACAATAATTTCTGTTTCGGAAACTGATATTACTTGTGTAAAAGTACAACAGCTATCTCTTCCCCACGCATTTTGTTTCGTTTGGAAGAGAACAGGAAACTTCATATCATTTTTTCAGAAGCATTGGGGAAAGTGAGTCCGAAGATCCGACGCTTACGAAGACTTTGGCGCGAAGGCTTTCCTGAGCGTCAATTTAGTCGTAGTTAGCGGCTAGCTGAGGAGGAACGGCCTGCTTCTGAAAAAATGATATGAAGTTTCCGTCCCTATTCGACCGAAACAAAAAAGTATACGTTTTAAAAGAGGACGGATATGCACACAAGGTGTCCATATCCGTCCTCTTTCTGCTCAATGATTATAATACTCTTCTGACTGCTACGATTTCTCTGTAAGCAGCATTGTTAGTGATTTTGATTCCATCTTTTTCGTTACTTGCATGTACGATTGCTCCACCGCCTATGTAAATAGCAACATGCCCTGAATAACAAATAATATCTCCCGGCATAGCCTGTGAGTACGATACGCCTTTTCCTACACTTGCCAGTGCACTGGAGGAATGTGGAAGAGATATTCCGAAATGTGCATAAACACTCATAACAAATCCGGAACAGTCAGCGCCATCTGTAAGGCTTGTACCGCCCCATTTGTAAGGATTTCCCACAAATTGACATGCATAATCGGCTACCTCCTGGCCTTTCGGGTTATACGGCACAGAAGAACTTCCTGAACTGGAGCCCGAATTGGATCCAGAATTTGAACTCGATCCAGAATTTGATCCGGAATTTGAACTCGATCCAGAATTTGATCCGGAGCCTGAATTAGAACCGGAACTTGAAGAGTTCCCATTTGATGGCTTCGTTGTCGTGCTGCCTGATGGTTTCGTTGTATTCGATGATGTACCGGATGTTCCACCGGACGGCTTGGTTACAGTGGATGATGTATTGTTGTTTGAAGAAGATGTTGAACCGGAAGCTGTCTTATTATTTGCTTCCTGTTTTGCTTTTTCAGCTGCTGCCTTTTTTGCTGCTTCCTCTGCGGCTTTTCTTGCCGCCTCTTCTGCAGCACGTTTTTCCGCTTCTTCCACTTTACGGATTTCAACATTTATCTGTCGAATCAGTTCTGTATATTCAGCTGCCTGCCGCTCTGCATTTGCAATTTGATTTTCATAATCGGATGACGTTGCTTTTTTCTGTTCTAGCTGAATTTCAATATCAACCTGTCTTGCCTGGTATTCCCTCTGCATTACTTCCAGATCTGCTTTTTCACTCTCTAGCTGATTGCTCAGATCTGTTACCTGCTGTACCATCTCTTTGAAAATCTCCAGACTTCTTCTGTCGCTGTCGTACATTTGCTGCACATATTCTGCCTGATTCAGCAGGCTCGAAAAATCCTGTGCCTGAAGAAGAATCTGTGCCCATGCACCATTGCCGCCTTTTTCGTAAAGATACTGAATTCTTTTCTTCATAGCCGCATACTGTTCATCACGATCTTCCTCTGCAGCTGCCAGATCTTCCTTTGTTTGTTCAATCTCTGTTTCTTTATCAGCAAGTTCCCCCTTCAGGATATCTATCTCCATCAGAAGATTCACAAGATCCGCATCCAATGCATTAATCTCCTGAGACAATGCATTCTTTTTATCTTCCAGTTCATTAATTTTGGACTGCTGCGCTGATAACTGACTCTGTGTCTGAGCCTTTTCCTGCTGAAGCTGAACTTTTTTGCTGGAGGCACTGACAACTACAGTCTGTGATAGTGCCATAGTCAGACTCAGAATCAAACAAAGCATACGTTTCTTCATACTTAACTACCCCTTTATATATCTGAAATATCTTCTTTTAAAATTTATTAATATTTTTTTCATTTCCTTAACATATTATCACAAAACTCATTTAGTTGCAACCTTTCCCATAAGGAATTTTCTGCGGAGTTTTCTGTAAAAGCAGCATACGCTATTTGAAAATCTCATCAATCTGACGGGCTACTTCACAGCTTCCCTTATGCAGGCATTTGTTATAAGCGCAATCTACCGACTCTAATACTAGACGGTTATCCACACAACCAACCTCACAGGTTACTGTCTGGCTCTGATTGAATGTGCGGCAAAATCCTGAAAAAATGTATTCTCTATCTTCTTCCATTGTCTTTCCCCTTTTCTTATACCGTTACTATTCATCCTTTCAAACTTCATAGCAACAAAAGCATGCACGCAAGTGGTTACTGTTCACTCCGTGACCAGTAACTGCAAATGAACTTTAACCACAGTATATCATTAAAACTTAAATTAGCAAGCAGTTCTTGACATTTTCACATATACATGTTAGGATGGAAACATCAAGGAAACAAAAAGGTTCCGATAACTGACGGATATGTGGATTACCACAGGGAAATCGGGATCAATAAGGTGTCGACCGTCTGGGCAGCAGTGTATTTTACATTTGCTGCGTTTTTTATTTTACGGACAAAAGATATCTTTCAGGAATCTCTCTGTTTTCAAAATATGTTTTTCACAGTCTGCATAGTTCGAAGCTGTGCAGCAGAAAGGAGAATGTAATATGGGCTACAAATCAGACATTGAAATCGCACAGGAGTGCGAAATGTTGCCAATCACTCAGATCGCTGAGAAAGCAGGTATCGACGACAAATACCTGGAGCAGTACGGAAAATACAAAGCAAAAATTGATTACAATCTGCTGAAAGATTCTGATGCTCCTAATGGCAAACTGATCCTGGTTACCGCCATCAACCCTACACCGGCAGGTGAAGGAAAAACAACTACAACTGTAGGTCTGGCAGACGGTATGCAGAAACTGGGCAAAAAAGTTATGGTTGCTCTCCGTGAGCCATCTCTGGGACCTGTTTTCGGTGTAAAAGGCGGAGCAGCCGGCGGCGGATACGCTCAGGTAGTTCCGATGGAAGATATCAACCTGCACTTTACCGGTGACTTCCATGCCATCGGTGCAGCCAACAACCTGCTGGCAGCTATGATCGACAACCATATCTTCCAGGGCAATGAACTGAACATCGACCCGAGAAAGATCACATGGAGACGCTGCGTTGACATGAACGACCGTCAGCTTCGTAATGTTGTAGACGGACTGGGCGGAAGAACCAACGGTATGCCGAGAGAAGACGGTTATGATATCACTGTTGCTTCCGAGATCATGGCAGTTCTGTGTCTGGCAAGCGACATCAACGACCTGAAAGAAAGACTGGGCCGCATCATCATCGGTTATACCTATGGTAAAGTATCCGAGCAGAAACCGGTTACCGCACATGATCTGCACGCAGAAGGCGCTATGACAGCACTTCTGAAAGATGCCCTGAAACCAAACCTGGTTCAGACTCTGGAGCATGTACCGGCAATCGTTCACGGCGGACCATTCGCAAACATCGCTCACGGATGTAACTCCGTAACTGCAACCAAGATGGCTCTGAAACTGGCTGACTATGCCATCACAGAAGCCGGATTCGGCGCAGACCTGGGTGCTGAGAAGTTCCTGGATATCAAGTGCCGTATGGCAGGCCTGACACCGAACGCAGTTGTTATCGTTGCTACAGTACGTGCACTGAAATACAACGGCGGCGTTGCAAAAGCAGACCTGAACAACGAAAATCTGGAAGCTCTGGAAAAAGGTATGCCGAACCTGCTGAAACACGTAAGCAACATCAAGAATGTATACAAACTGCCATGTGTAGTTGCTATCAATGCATTCCCGACCGATACCAAGGCAGAGCTTGACCTGGTAGAAGCAAAATGTAAAGAACTTGGCGTTAACGTTGCTCTGTCCGAAGTATGGGCAAAAGGCGGCGAAGGCGGCGTGAAACTGGCAGAAGAAGTGATCCGTCTGGTAGAAGAACCAAACGATTTCACCTATTCTTATGAACTGGAAGGCTCCATCGAAGACAAACTGAACCAGATCGTTCAGAAGATCTACGGCGGCAAGAAAGTAGTCCTGACAGCAAATGCCCAAAAACAGGCAAAACAGCTGGAAGCTCTGGGATTTGGAAACTGCCCGATCTGTGTTGCTAAGACACAGTACAGCCTGACCGATGACCAGACCAAACTGGGAGCACCGACAGACTTCGAAGTAACCGTACGTAACCTGAAGATTTCTGCAGGAGCAGGCTTCATCGTAGCCCTGACAGGTGAGATCATGACCATGCCTGGACTGCCGAAAGTACCGGCTGCAGAGAAAATCGATGTAGACGAAAACGGAAAGATTACAGGACTGTTCTAAATTTTCAAGTATAAAATTGCCCCGGGGAAAATGTAAAACTCCCCGGGGCAATTTTTATTATCATTACAGACTGTCAATAAATCTGAGGAATGCTGCTCTGCCTTCATCGGTACATTTGTACACTCCGGCATGTTCCAGAACTTTCATGAATACAATTCCGATTTCTTTTTTCAGAATGTCTTCTACATTCTCTTCTGTAAATGTATATTTCTCTTTTAATTCATCAATCCAGTCTGCATGTTTTGCAAGCTCTTCATCTGCACGTAGATCTGCACCGGCAACAACTGCCTTACACAGTCCTTCCAGTTCCCCTTTCAGACGGGCCGGAAGTACAGCAAGTCCCATAACCTCAATCAGACCGATGTTTTCTTTTTTGATATGATGCAGTTCTGCATGTGGATGGTACACACCCAGAGGATGTTCTTCTGTCGTGATATTGTTTCTCAGCACCAGATCCATTTCGAACATGTCACCACGTTTTCTTGCAATCGGAGTTATGGTGTTGTGCGGTTCCCCGTCTGTCTCAGCAAAAATAAATGCTGCCTCATCCGTATAACCTCTCCACTTGAGAAGAATCTTATCAGCCAATTCAATCAGACGATCTGTGTCCGGTCCGCTGATACGAATGACAGACATTGGCCATTTCACGATTCCTGCTTTTACATCTTCAAATCCCGGAATCACAACCTCTTTTTCAATCGGAGCCTTTGCCATGGCAAACTCATAATGTCCGCCCTGGAAATGGTCATGACTCAGGATAGATCCTCCAACGATCGGAAGATCTGCATTGGAACCTACAAAATAATGCGGGAACTGTTTTACAAAATCAAATAACTTTGCAAATGTCGCACGCTCAATCTTCATCGGTACATGCTGAGAATTGAACACGATACAATGTTCATTATAGTATACATAAGGAGAATACTGGAATCCCCATTCGCTGTCATTGATGGTAACCGGAATGATTCTGTGATTCTGTCTGGCCGGATGATTCAGTCTTCCTGCATATCCTTCATTTTCCATGCAGAGCAGGCACTTTGGATAAGAGGTCTGTTTTGCCAGCTTGGCCGCCGCGATAGCTTTGGGATCTTTTTCCGGTTTTGACAGGTTGATGGTAATATCAAGATCACCATATTCTGTCGGTGCTACCCATTTCATATCTTTGGCAATACGATAGCGGCGGATATAGTCGGTATCCTGACTGAATTTGTAATGA
>JALERM010000139.1 GCA_022764165.1 Eubacterium sp.
GAGTATCTGCCTTGGAGCGAACTGACCTTCGAGAGCTTCTTACCCAATCCAAAGACTCAAATTCTTCCAATCAAAATGTCAAAGAACCAACGTTATTTAACGATTTATAAATTTAATGCGAAATTTATCGCAACAGTACTAGTCGTAGATAATTAGTTAATGTATTGAGGCGCGATTTGACAGTGCCTTCCGGAATATCAATAATTGCGGCTATTTCCGGTACGGTTAACTCCTGCGTAAATCGAAGTTCAAACAACATTTGTTGTGCCTCATTGAGACGGGCGAGTTCCTGTTTCAAAGCACTATCAAATGTAGCCGCGTCCAATTTCAGCGGAGTGCTATCTTCTGCAATGGGCTCATCCGTCGGAAGCGAATCAAGATATTCTTGCTCATGCTGATTTTGCCGATATGTGTTCTTGCAAAGATTGTAGGCAATGGTGAAAATCCATGCACGGAACGGTTGTCCGTCTGAATAATTCCACCGCGAAGACCATACTTTCAAGAATGTGTCTTGCATGTGATCCGAGGCTGATTCATCGTCGCTACCTAACCTGCGGAAGAAGAAACCTTGCAGCAATCGGGCATAGCGGCGATAAATTTCCGCGAATGCCTGTTCATCGTCTTTCCGACGAACACGCTCCATGAGTTGCCCGTCGGAAAGAGACTTGTAGTTCACAAACAGGGTTATCATTTTTTGTCGCTTAACAGGTTGATATATTTTTGCTTTTCTTCGTTTGACAGCGATGTCCTCGCAACGGCTGCACTCAGGTATCGTGTCAGGCGGTTGGCGTGCAATGTATCACCTGCCTGCCTGTAACTCTTGACAACCGGCGCAAGCATGACCATATAGTTGAGTTGGATACGTTCGCTGCCTTGCCACTGCTCCTCATTGACATACTGCGGCTCCAAAAGATACTCCAAGTGATATTTCTCTTCTACATTCCGCTGAGCGACAGCCATATTGTCATAGCGCTTTGCCGAATAACGGAACACCAACCCCTCGTTATAGAGCTTTAACGGAAAATCATCTGCATTAGAGAAATTGTCGTGCGGCGAGAAGTATGCCGGACGCTTGCTCTTGTTGATGATATATTCCAACACCTCATGGTAAAAATTATCTATGGAATCGTAATTCTCTTTGGCTTCAAATAGCTTGATACCAAGCGATTTACAGAGAGCGTCCCGATAGGCAGGGATGGCAAGGAACGAAATAGGAATTACTTTCTTGTCTTTGTGCAAATCCAAGGCTTCTTGCAGAATACGTGATCCATACCAAGGCACATCGCCGTTAATGAAGTATAGTGCGTTTCCCTCCATGCCGCGCATACAATTGTCGGCATAACGGAGCAAATAACTTGGGTAAACGTTGTTTTTGTACAGCAACTCGATGAGTTCATGGCTGGTCTCTTGTGTCTTTTTATCGCTGAAGCATTTGCCGCTCCTCTCCAGATAAGCGATAAGTATGGATGCATCTTGACGACCGATGTTTTCCGGAATCTGTTGCAATGCCTTTTCTGCCCACGGACTTGCGTCCTCGCCGTACATATCACGTTTTGTTTGGTACATGGCGAGGTTATATGTGAACGAATTGGGAATGTGCTTTGCCATTTCGTCCAATACAACCTTTTTGCGGTCGGTCATCCCATACTGCTCGTTGAGCATATCCGCGTATCGTGCTGCGCTGAAACACTGTTCCCATACGTGATCGTCTGTCGGGGTGGCTTGTGCCTTCTTGAGCCACAATGTTTGCTGTTGTTCGTACCATGCGGCATCGTGCTCATCTACAACAATACCGCGGATTTCTTGGGGTTCTTGCGTTTCCAAATGTGTAAACGCTTGGAGAGTCCCGATGCAGCCCAGTGCTAATACTGCTACTGCAATAATCAAATACTTTTTATCCATTTTGGTTGAAATTTTATCGGTTAATATTCAGTTTTCGAGTGCGCTCTCACTACTGCATACACCGATAAACGCAAATCGTTCATTTTTTTACAGCAAAAAATATACCACAAAGGTACAATATTTTTTCGAGATATGCTAATAAAATTTTGATTTTGATAGGGGAATGTGTTGATATTTGTTTTGTTTCCCGCTTTGTTTTGTTTTCCGCGTTGCTCATTTGCATTATCTTCCAAATCTAAAGATTTATTTGTTTATGTCAAAATTTTTTGTACCTTTGCACCCGAAATAGAAAAACATGTCGTTAACCTTAAATCGTGCCAGAAAATAGGAGCAAATAATATTTTATGTTTCAAATAATATAAGTTACAATGGCGATAATAATACATACTAGTTCTTCCAAAACATTATTATCTCGTATAAGATCGAAGATAATAAATGGAGAATGTATGGACTGGAAATATGATGCAGATGGTGATTTTACCCAAACGTCCTCTCAATACGAAGATAGGGCATGGTTGCACGCTGTTATAGAACTAGAAAATGAACTTATTTTTGCTATATATGGACGGAAGGACGAGCGTATGACAAAAGAAACATATACAGTATACCATTGCAAATTTGCAGAATTCCTTCTTAACACTTTTGATGCCGACATCGTAGAAGTAAATCTTACATCAATGCCCACTAAATATGATTCCATTTGAGTATGAAAACAAAATTTAAAGCATATTACCCTCTAAAACAGGAACAAAAGAAGGCTATATTTAATAGTCCAGACACTTATTTTATTTTTGATACAAATGCTTTACTTGATATTTATAGACTGGGAAAAACCGTATCAAATAAAGTAATAAGGTTATTTAAGAAATATGAAAATCAAATAAAGATACCCTATCATGTAGCAGAAGAATATCATGAACATGTGTACGATATAATGATAGAATGTGATAGCCTATATTCTACATTATTTGAAAAAATCACAGCAGATTATATAATCAAACTGATAGAGGATAATTCTAAAGATTTGTTTAAATATGAACATTTAGCAAAAATGCTTAAGAAGCATATTACGAAAGCACTCAGAGTATTTCGAAATAAAATAACCCAGGAGAAAAATTTTATATCGCAACAATTAGAAACATGGGAGTTGCCAGACGAACTTGCAGACTTTTTGGGAGATAAAGTTTTAGAACAATTTTCAGAAGATGAAATAAGACAAATTGAAGAAGAAGGAGCAAGAAGATTTGGATTGAAAGAACCTCCTGGACATGAAGATAGTAATAAAACCAATGGAAATAAGTATGGCGATTTGATTATATGGAAAGAAATTTTAAAATTTGCTGCTGCACACCCAGAAAGTAAAGTTCTATAGTATTTGTTTCACGTGATCTCAACAAGGGAGATTGGCAATGGATTTTGCATGGAAGAAAATGTGGGCTTCATCCTCATTTGCTAAAAGAATTTCAAGCTATTTCTAATGGGCATATCCTTATGTATCCATTACAAGATTTTATTAATTATGCTAATGAAACAGGAAAAGTATTTAATAAAGAGGAAATAGATACGATACAAGAGATACGTTTGCCAGATATATCTAAACATGTGGAATTATGGCAACGATATATAAATTTTGATGCGCTCAAAGATATAGATTTTGGGAATGTTAAATTTGATTTGTCTCAATCTCTTCAAGAGAGAAATCCTGAAAAAAAGACTCCGGATGTGTCTGTCTCTCCTAAAGAAGATAAATAAGTATGACAGCTTAAAAATCTTTGACGGTCGAGGTTGTTAAAACTGCAACGCTATGAGCAATTTTCAAATGAATATGTATGTCTCAAAAAATAGTAACTATGCCCCCGAAAAGATTATAAGTCGTAATATATAAGGGAATGTTATCAACTCTTAACATAGAAGAATCTAAATGAAATGTGCACTGAGATTATAAATATATTAATTTAGAAAATATTTTTTTATAATTTTATTATGATTGTTATATTTGACACAAATGCATATCTTTATTTAGCGGATAATAAAGATAATGAAACAATAAGGCAACGTGTGAATCTTCTTCGTTCAGCGGAGACTAAATATTCAGAGCCTATTCATGCATTGATATGTGATACAGTGGCACAAGAACTCTTATCGCACTTAAAGGAGCCGATGTCAGCAGATGATAAATCTCGTTTTTGTGCGTCTCAAGCAATGTATTTTCATTGTGGAGACAAAAAAAATTATGGATTACTACCACAAATTTGGGTACAACTTGCAAAAGAATTAGTAGATTTTGATTATTCTCGTCTTATAAATAATCAAATATATGTTGGACGAATGCTTTTCCAACTTTCTCAGTTATCATCAATAGAGCAAATGACAACTCTAAATAATGAATTCAAACATAACATTAATAATATATATTATACAATACAGGAGACTGAACAGCAGTTTGGAATCCTTTTACAGTATATCCACGACACTTGGCTAAGGAAAAATAAATCAATATCGAAGGAGCAAAATAAGATAAATAAGGCATTGTTGAAAGAGTATGTTGAAAATGAATATGCATTAGATATTTTTATGGCTTCTGTAATAATAATGGCTCTTCAACAAGCACTATATAGAGATTGTCAGATACTACTTAAACCTACAATTGAAATGTATGAACTTATTGTATCTCAGAATAAAATTCCCACAGAACAATTTAGATCAATGATTATAGGATTAAAAGAAAGAAGTGCTATACCTCAAAAAGGTTCTCGACTAAATACGATATGGGACACTTTAATATTATTTGCAGCAGGAAAAAGTATAGACGGAGAGAGAATTGTATTAGTTAGTGGTGACAACAAAATGATAAATGCAGCAAAAAATGTAGCGGAAAAAGAGAAAAGGGAAAATAAAGAAGTAATATCATATGTTGAATATATGCAAACGCTCCAGTTGGAAAATTTAATACCAGATGTTCTCAAAAAAGGGGACAGCATAGTCTAATGGAATAAAGGCGAAAGTAAATGCTATAATGGAGGAATCTGGTGTGGCGATTCTGCTGCAATAATTGCTTTTTTCAAAATCAGGAATTCCTTTTTCGGATGACTTAAAAGTATAAAAAAGCGACAACGCTCTATCTCGCGGAGCGTTGTCTTTCACCTTTTTAAGTGTAGATATTGGACCTGCCAATACGGACACTGTCTCAATTGACGGTGCAAAGGTAGTAATTATTTTTGATATAGCAAAACTTTTTGCAAAAAATCGTTCAAAATAATTACATTTTCTTTGTTTTTTGGCTGTTTTAGGTGTTTTTCTAGTGCAATTCGTAGTTCTTGCTCACGATTTTCCGATATATGATGCAAGAAATACAAGAGTACTAAAAGCACTGCATAGATATCGTGACGATGTTCAGCTTCGAAGTGCTGAAGAGGTCCTTTCTTAACCGCTTTTATTAACCGCAAATCAAATATATGGTTTCCGTGAGCGCATGCATTGCGGATAACTTTTAGCGTTTGCAAATAGTTTTCAAACAAAGGAATCGTATTCAAACCATAATGTTTCGCGATTTGTAGCTTGAGGTTCTGATCCAATAGGCTTTCGTATAATGTGATAATACTGCCAAGTGTCATGAACTCCAACGTCTTCCATGCCGGAGCATAGCGATCATTATGATAGCGATGATGATGGTTGGCAATGCACGGGTTCTGACGCAATGTACTGTATATCTTCTGCTCAAAGTTGTTGCGGAAATCAGCCTTAACTACTTTGGAGTTAACAAACCATGTTGGATCATTCTTATAATAGTTACTAACCATGTAAGTGATGAACGTACGGATGTTGACTTCTATTCGGCTGATATAACGCATAAGTATATGACGCAAATCATGGTCAAAGTAGTAAAGATCAACAATCTGGTTGAAGTCTGTATCTGGTTTATATGTGTGGTCTCGCGGTTGTTGCTGTGGGTTGATTTCAAAAGGGTAGGCGTAGAAGCCCAAACGGTAGTAACCCACATCCAATAAAATCTCCTCTGCTTTCTGCTCATCGGTAATAACCATTCCGCGTGAGCGCAGCAGGGCGATCTGTTCATGAAGATATGTCGCTTTCTTAGGCATTCTTGTTAACTTTTTTCAAATTAGGTTGCAAAGATACTTAAAAACTCTGATATGTGCAAACTTTTCATCAAATTTGTCAGTAAAAAGGTGTAGTTTTTGTTTATAATGTGATTATTTTTCATTTTTATACATCATAACCCTCTCAAATCGCCACAAAATGTAAATTTATTTGTATATTTGAAAGAAATGCATTATCTTTGCAGCAAATTTGTAAATGAAAACAATATCATTCCAAGTGGTGGTATTGCGAACGAAAGATTATAGATATCAATATGCCCAATACACAACAATTACGAATGGAGGATATGAGTGTGGCTTACGTGCGCGCTCTGTGTGCTGTCAATGGCTATAGTATAGGGAGTGTTGAGCATGATAATGATGGATACGATATAACTATTAATTGTAGCGGATGCCCTACTGATAATTGCAAGAAACATTCTCCTTCTATACAAGTGCAGTTAAAATCTTCATATGCCAAAATTCATAGTAATAATGACGGAACAATATCATATGCATTAGAGGTTGATAATTATAGATCGCTTATCGATGAGAATCGTTTTAAACCTCTTATCCTAATTGTTCTTCAAATGCATGAAGATGTAAATCAATGGATAGAACAAACTACAGATTACCTTAAAATAACGAAGTGTGCGTATTGGAAATGTTTAGCGGGACAGGCTCCTACAGACAACCAAGAAACTATTAGTATACATTTTTCTGCTGCTGATTTGTTAACAGCAGAGACACTGAAAGATATAATGATTAAAGTTGCCAACGAACAACCGTTGTAATGGATAATAAGCAACAAATAGATCGAATTAACATGCAAATGTTATGCCAATATCTTGAGAAAAGAAATTGGCGACAGTTGTCTGATCTCGCTGGAGGTAAGGTCAAGCAGTTTATCTATCCTGAGAGTGAGGATGTGGTATATATACCCCTAACTAAAGATTTCTCCGATTATTACGATGTTATTAAGGATTCGTTGAAGATATTATCCATTGTAGAAAAGTCCTCAATCCAGGCGGTTTATAGTAAATTAATCAATCCATCGAGTGATTTGTTAAGATGGCGCATAGCAGATGATCTCACTTCGAGAGGGGAAATCTCCTTTAATGCTATGCAGGCAAATATAGACTATATCAAAGAATTATTGTCTGCGACATGTGTGGATATAATTAGTCCATTAACATACCATAAGAAAATTCAGACACAAGCTGTTGTGAAACAAATGGAAACCTATAAATTCGGTCAAACCGAAATAGGTAGCTATATCTTAAATATCATATGTCCATTGGGATATTATCAACATACGTTATTTGATCCGAATGCTGAAGAATTACCGCTAAGTAGGAAAATTAACCTCAGAATATTTGAAAATATAGACACTATTCAACAATCAATAAAGGATAATAGTTCCTTGGCGGACGAGAAAGTGGCAGCAGGCAATATAAGTGTCAACTTTCTTAATGCCCTAACAAGATTGTACGAGGAAAATTCTAATACGGATGTAAACATAAGTGCCTCTTGGAATGTGGATGTTCCTAATCCAATTCCTAATCCGATTACAGCGATTAAACTAGAGCCTCGTTATATTGATAAAGTAACATATATAGCAGAGAAATACATGCCGAAGGCTGAACAAAATATTACTAAGGCCTATTACGGGAAAATTACAAATATTGCAGGTGCTGCAGAAGTAGAAAGTCGGGATAAATTAATGATATCAGTGGCAGCGATTGGAGATGAGGGACAAAAAATTACTGTAAAAGTAGAATTGGATAATGCACAGTATTCACAATTAGTCACCGAAGCTTTTAATCAAGGTGCTGATGTCCGAGTTGAAGGATTGCAAACTCTAAAAGCCACATCTGTACGATTAGAAAATGCTTCGTTAAATAGACTTTCTTAATAATATCAAGTGCCTCAGTTGGCACTATTTTTCTTTATCTATTTATACTCACTTTTTCCTTTCTTCACAAGGAAACTTATCTCACTTCGTTCGAGGTATGTCAATAAGGAGTTCGTTTCACTCACTTCTGTTTTAACGATTTTTTCTTTCCCCCTTTAATAAGGTGTTCGCTTCGCTCACGGATTTGTCTTTGATCCGCAAAATTTCTTTATAGGATGGGGTCGGCTTTCCGCTTGCATTGCAGGACATGCTATACAAAGAAAGAACCCCCAAGACGAATCTCAGAGGTTCTCAAAGTGGCGGCTACCTACTCTCCCACAACAAGTGCAGTACCATCGGCGATGCTGAGCTTAACGACCCTGTGCCCTCTCTCGGCTGCCCTCGCCCCTCTCCGCTCCGCTGTCTCCCGCCTCGCTCTCTCTC
>JALERM010000142.1 GCA_022764165.1 Eubacterium sp.
TAAAAGAAAAAATTGTTGAATTGGCTAAGAAAGATGCGAAAAACAACATATATATGGGAAATGAGTTTATGAACTTGCGGAAAGCAGAGGTCGCTAAAGTGGCACCAAATCGGGCAGCACTGATAGGTAAGTTCAACCAATTAATGAGTTCTGGAAATATGGGCGATATGAAAGAAATACAAGAGGCAGACAAAAGATGGCTGTGTATTTTATTTGGGATACCATATGAGGCTGAATATCAAGGAGAGGGAGCTGGTTCTGCGATCCATATATATAATGAGGGAGGGGAAGAAGTTCTTACATACACTCAAGGAGTAGGGTGGCATGAGAAGGAGACAAAAGCAGAAACGGATGTACATTCAGCGTTAAAATCAGCATATTATGAGGCATACCATGACGCAAGAAAGGCGCTGAACACTGGAACAAATGTGGAAACCACAAATGAAAATGTTGTGGTGCAAAGTAATTTCGATATGAAAGCATAAAGTATGTAATTCAGCAAATGTATATAAGGGGAATTTGACAGACAGGAGGAATACGATTATGGTAAAGTCAATGAAGAAAGTAAAGAAAATAATAGCGGTTGCATTGGTATTCACAATGTTGTTTGCTTCACAGGTAACAGCGTTTGCAGCAGACACGAAAGCAACGAAATCAGCAAATAAAGATATGTCGATTGCATTGATGCCGGGAGTTACAGGGGATTCCAATACAGTTACTTTTAATTTTAGCGGTCTGCCGGATAATGCGATTGTAAAAGAAGTTACGGTTGATTGCTCCAGTGCATCTGTAATCGGTGGAAAAGGCGCAATATTGGCACAGAGCCTTACAATTACCAGTCCTAGCGGGGAAACGCATACTGTTAGTTGGGGCAGAGGTAATGTGACTACTACCAACTTATTTATAGCGGAAAAAGCTGCCGGAACATGGTCTGTGTATATGACAGGGACAAATATTGCATCTCCGAGTCTTGGCTCTGCATTTATCGGGGGTACAAAATATTCAAGACCTAAAATGACAATAACTTATATTTTAGAAGAGTAGAATTAAATATTCCCTACATACACATTTGTATGAATAACATTAAATAAAATCAGTCTTTGAACGATAGCAGTTTGGAGGCTGATTTTTTATTCAGCTTTTATCCGCTTTGAAATATTTTGTTGCCGTTTCCTGCAAAAATAGGTCATTTTCTGTAAAGGTTCTTGAATATAAGAAGATGTTTGTTAACATTAAATAATATGCTTGTTAAACGTAGAAATATATTCACAAGCAAAAATAACTGATGATAATGTTTAGTATATGGGTACATATGCTAAGATGGATTATTTGAATACAGTTATTAAATATTGGGTATATGCTATCAGGAATCATACCGAAAGGTTTGATGTTTGGTATAAAACGGAAGCTGTGAAAAGCTAAATATGGTTAGAGAACGAGTGGTAAGTTAATTTTACCATTCGTTTTCTGCTTTTTAGGGATAAATCAAAAATTAACCTGTAAATGGTTGGAAAATGATGTGTATTGGGTTGCTTTCTGGACTAGGACAGAAAAGTGTCGATTGCTATGATTTATACAGGAAAAGAGGTGTAAATTATGGAAATTGACAGAAAAGACACCAATATACAGATTGGAAAAAGATTAAGAGAAGCAAGAACAAACATGAATAAGGATAAGGCAGAATTTGCCGCCACGCTTGATGTAACGGAGGAACACTACCGCAAGCTGGAAGCCGGGGCAACTGGGCTGTCTGCTGACAAGATACTGATTTTGTACCATACATATGGGATTGATCCTACCTACCTGATCACCGGAATCAGCAGTAATGTAAAGGATTTCAATTTGGACTATTATGTGGCAAACAGCACCAAAGAGCAGAGAAATGAGTTCTTTGACCGGGTACTGGCTTATCTGTCTAAGCTTATCAAATAAGTTTGTGGTAATTCCTGCTTCTTCGCTAGGAGGGATTGCTATGTTAAGAATTGCCGTGTGTGACGACAGCAGGACAGATGTTGAAATGTTGGAAGCTGCTTTTGATGAGCTTCCTGATTATCCGGTTGAATATGATGTGTATTTTAGCGGGAAAGAGCTGCTTATGTGTTCCATGCAGCACAAGGAGAATTATCATCTGTATATTTTTGATATAGAGATGCCGGATATGAATGGTCTGGAGCTGGCAAAAGAAGTGCGTAAAAGGGATGCGAAAGCCCTGTTTGTTTTTCTGACAAGTTATACAAGATACGTCATGGAAGTTTTTGAAGTGATTACGTTTGATTACATATCTAAGCCGATTACGTTTGAGAAAATGGAGTCGGTTCTTTTGAAAGCCATGAATTATCTCAATATGATAAAACGGGATTTTGTCTTTCAATTCCGTAAAAATCATTTCCGTGTCAGTTGTGACGATATTCTGTATTTTGAAAAGAAAGGTCGGCAGGCTGTCATTCACACTCTTTCAGATACCTACAAAACAAACATGACAACAGAAGAAATATGGAAACAGCTTGATGAGAAGGTGTTTACCCACATTCATGTGTCTTATATCATCAATTTAGGACATATCCGGGCAATCGAAGGCGATGAGGTCGTGTTAGACAACGAGGAGAGGCTTCTGATTGCCCGTTCCCAAAAACAGAGCTTAAAAGAAAAGCACATGGAACTTATGAAAAGGATGGTGTAGCCGATGGAGTTTATCATTCGTTTTATGGTAAATCTGTTCGATTTGGGAATCTTCTGGTATTACTTCCATTGTTTTAAGCAAATGAAGAAGGTGCCCAAAGGTTTTTTTGCTGCATATCTCGTAACAATGGCTGCAATATGGGCAGCGGTAAGCGGACTGGAAAATCCATACCTGAATCTTATCACTTTGTTATGCCTTCTTCTGCTGACTACATTTTTCTTTGTGTCAAAGATGTGGTTAAGAATTGTGAATATTGTTATTTTTGTGGGAACCGGTATTTTGTTTGAACCAATTGGGCTGCTTCTGCTTCAGGCTGCAAACTATACCTCAGAAGAGGATGGAGCCTATAAATATTATTTTGTGGTGGCTCTTTGCAGTTTTATCAGGGGAAATGTGCTGTATCTTCTTTCCAAGCTCATTTCTAAAAGAGGAGTGCGGCTTTCCAAAATTCCGAAAGAGATAATTACCGTTCTTGTTATGGTCTTTGTCTTTGCAGTTCTGAACTGCTGCTTCATAATTATTCTGTCTTTGGAATCAGGTAATCTTAAGAGCTTTATCATGTGCATCAGCATCCTTGTTTCCATCGTGCTGACTTATTATTTTATGCTTTACATGATGGAGCGGTTTAATTATCTTATGCGTAAGCAGTATGAGGATGAGATGTACCGTGAGGAGATGTTCTATAAGGAAATTTATTACAATGAAGTGGAAAAACGGAACGAGTGTGTGCAGAACTTGAGGCATGATTTGAAAAATAAGTTGCTTGAACTTTATCATCTGGCAAAAAAAGGGGATTCAAAAGCTCTTGTGGAGCAGATGGGAGGCTTGTGTCAGGAGTTGGGGAAGATTGATGAGAGAATTTATACGGATAATCCGATTGTAGACTCTGTTCTCCGAATTAAATTTGGTCTGGCAAAATCGGAGGGCATAGAGATAGATACTGCTATCCATATTCCCAGGCAGATGCAGCTTGAGCGTGGGGATATCGGTGTGCTGTATGGCAATCTGTTGGATAATGCCATTGAAGCCTGTCGAAAGGTCCCGGAGGGGAAACGGTTTATCCGGCTGGAAAATAA
>JALERM010000143.1 GCA_022764165.1 Eubacterium sp.
TTTCTGAGGAAGAAGCCTACAAAAGTTCAAGGAATCTCACAGAAAGGTTATGAAGGCACTGGAAACATTTTCACAGGAAGAGTTGTTTACTAATACCTATTACCCGTGGGTCGGCGGAAGCTGCATTGGAAGTTATTTTATTTATGGTATATTGACTTCCTAATGAATATTATGTATATTATTCCTAACGAATACTAGGTATATGAAGATTGGAAAAAACGAAATGGAAAGAATAAAAACAAAGGACAGAATACTTTTAGCAGCGCTTGATTTATTTTCAGAAAAGGGATATGACCGGTTGGATTCACAATGAAGGATCCGCAGATACAAAAGATCAGAAGATTTTGTGCGAAGGAGCAGTATAGAAATGAAAAGATTGCGGCACTTACATCAAAGCACCAACTGACCGGAAATCAGGAAATGTATGCACTGATGTTAGAAAAAATGATGGAAAAAAATCTGATTCGTAGGTTTGACGCCAATCTGCTTGCTTTAGAAATTGTTGCACCGATAACAGTGATGATAGAGATTGCAGACCGGGAGCCTGACAGGACGGATGAAATGTGGACGCAGATAGGTGTTCATTTGTCGCATTTTGTTGAAATCTACAAAGGATGAAATGGATCATTGGTAATCTCAGCTTTAAGGGACCAGACAAAGACAATGTTGTTGAAATAGGGTACGGTATTCTGCCAGATCAAGAGGGGAAAGGCTATACTACAGAAGCAGTTCAAGCCATGACACAGTGGGCTTTTGGCAATGAGGATGTTGTATTTATCGAAGCGGAGACAGAACCGGAGAACAGAGCTTCCCAGCGTATTCTCGAGAAATGCGGATTTGTGCCGGATGGAGAAGGTCAGGAAGGTCTATGTTTTGTTTTGGATTAAGTATTGGTGTTGCACTTGATTCCTCTGCTAAAAAAGAACGCAAAAAACTTTTGGAGCAACGAGGAGTTCGCAAGCAGAAATAACATTGGAGGCACGATATGGTATCTAAGTTATCTATAGTAATGATTATTGTAAATATGATTTTAGGTGGGTGCTGGGAATGATAGACAATGAAGTTGTAAAATATTATGAAAATTATAGAGAAGAAGACAGAATAACAACAAATAATGCGAGAAAAATAGAATTTTTAACTACAATCAAGAAGTTTGATGAAGTATTTAAGAAGAAATATGAAATACTTGACTGTGCAGCAGGAACGGGAGCATATGCATTTTATTTAGCAGATAAAGGACACAAATTAACTGCTACAGATATTACGCCAAGACATATTTCTTATATAGATGAACACTTAAAAGAAAAACCATATTCAATGGAAACGAGGGTGTTAGATGCAACAGATATGTCTTGTTTTCCGGATGAAGTCTTTGATGTCGTTTTGAATATGGGACCTTTTTATCATTTGATTGATGAGAAGGCTAGAAAAAAGTGCCTTGAAGAGTCCTTAAGAGTATTGAAAAAAGGCGGTTATTTCGTTGTTGCATATATACCAAGATTATACCTTAATCAAATGATTGCAATGCTTGATGTTAAGTATGTTGATGAACAATTGCTTAGTCAGATAAAGACAACCGGTGTATTGAGCCATGATGATCCTAACTGCTTTTGGACGGATACCTATTATTCGTCCTATGATGAGATGCAGGCACTTTTCAGAGATAATAATCTGGATGTCGTGATGCATTTTGCACAGGATGGTATGTCACCATTATTTCATAATACTGTTGATATGTGGAATGATGAACAATTTGATACCTGGCTTGCATATCATTTATCCGTATGTACTGAAAAAACGATTATTGACATGAGTAATCATGTGGTGATTATTGGAAAAAAGAATTGAACTTCCCGTGAAATGAGGAATAGTAAAGGTGGTGAATAACTATGATACTTTTCACATGTTTATAATCCCTGAACTCAGTCAATTTGTGTGGAAACGGCTAAAGAATGTGAAAATGATACTTACCTTGAGACGGTATGCCTTTTGTCCAAACTTTCTGGGGCGAAGAATACCATCGATGTGAAGGTAGATATGGACGAGATGGATGTGACTTCAGCGGAAACCAAGGCTACATATGAAGAAATCAAAGCATACGTGCTGGAACATACCGGACTGCAGGTAAGTAATCTGTATATCGCTCAGGCGAAGCGTGAATGCGGGATTATTGAGCGTGAAAATTATAATAAAGCAAAGTCTGAGGACTCAAGACATCCAAAGTGTCCGGAAGAAAAGAAAGAAGCTATTCTGGAGGCATTAAAGCACTTTGTAATGATTTAAGTCAAAAACAAAATCGAAAAATGGCAGCATCAGCTGCCATTTTTTGATTATTTACAATTACTACAAATTATTTAGGGGGTCGGATATAGTGAGAAACATATGTATGGAAAAAATGTTATTCTGTTCGCTTATGTCAACAAAACCATTATTGTTTTGCGCAATCTGGCGGACGTTTCTAAGTCCATAGCCATGAAGTTTGTTCTCCGATTTGGTTGTTTTCAAATCTATATTATTCTGAAGGACAGATTGGGCGATTCGGTTCTGCACAATAATACTTAGATTTTTGGAAGTATGTATGATTTCCAGGTTAATGTAACGATCGTCTGCAGGAATCTCCTTCTCAGCATCTATTGCATTCTCTAACAGATTGAGAATTGCTGTGAAGATTTCAATATTATTGAAGGAGGGCGGTAGGATTACTCTCACATGAAAATCAATCTTATAATTGTGACAGGTTTCTTTGATCGAGAGAATCAAAGAATTTGCTACAGTATTATTCGTATATACAATATCGGACATGATCAGCCTGGATTCAAGCATCTGCCGGATATCCTCTTTGACAGCACTTACATTTCCATTTTCCAGGAGAATCTGATAGTTTAGCAGATAATGTTTCATGTCATGTCTGAGGGAATGAAGTTTTTCCCTGTCAGCCTGGACTAACAGCATCTGTTTTTTCTGCTCCTCAAGCAGAAGCCTGAGAATCGAAGCCTCGTTTTCCCGCTGCTTCTGCAGCAGCATCTCATTTACCATTTTAAGAACAATAATAGTCGTAAAGAACATGATTATACATACCGCGGTGCACAGTATGCCGACCATCTTATCCTTGGGAGACAGATAATGCAGGATAACATGAGAGAGCAGGACAATCAGAAAATCGCTTGCGAAAAATAGAATCGGAAATAAAAGATTCCCGGAAGGGGTATTGGAGAATCTGTATTTTCTGGCAAGAAAGAGAAGGGCAATCTGAAAGATGTAGACCATCAGCAGATACAGAATTCTCTCGTAATTCATAAGTACATCATTACGCAGAACATCCATTTTCAATATTCTTTGAAGCAAGAAGAAAACGAGCATGGTAGAGATGATATCAAAGATATTATACAAAACCGGAGCAATCACTCGCCATAGCAGTTTGTCTTCATAGATAAAGACTGATATGAAGACCATGAAAATGAGGCCAAGGATTGATACTGCAAGATTTGGAAGAAAAATTTCTCCAAGCCAGGTTACTGCAATAAACAGGAGGCCCAAAGTGGTCGAAAGCAGATGTAAGTAGTCCTTTTTGCTACTTAAAAAGATATCAAGTGCATATAGATACAGAATCAAATTGATGCTACATGCCGCCAGTTCTATCAGATCAGATGGAAATTGCATGGATTACCTCCCTTTGATGTTTCATATAAGAAGATATAAATGAACTGCGATAGGTTCGTGTTAAGGATACCTGTAATCCGTCTGACATTACGACAAGATCACCGGAGAGATAGGAAATAAAGCGTAGATTGAGAAGCTGGCCGTGGCTGGCACGACAGAACCAGCAGTCAGAAAGGATTCTTTCATATTCAGATATTTTGCCACGAATTTTATGAATTCCATCTAGACTATGTACTTCAAGATAATGTCCTACACAATTAATATACAGAATTTTTGATACCGGCAGAAAAAAATCGTGGTCTTTTCCTTTGAAGGATACAATTAAAGAATCGCTTGCTTTTCGATATTTCAGGAAAAAAGCTTCCAAAGCTTCTGGTAATTCTGTGTCCAGGTTCTCCTTACGGATAAAACGCAGCGGGGCATATCGTATCGAATCATACACTGCATTATGCATACTGCTGATAAAAATAATCGTACAACCAGGATTGCGCGTTCTGATCAGATCAGCTAATTCCAATCCTGAAAATTCAGGGAGCACGATATCCAGCAGATAAAGATTGTATTCCTTATCAGAAAAAAGAAGAGGCTTCCCGGAAGAATAGCAGGATAATTCAAACTCCTGCTCTGTAGTTAAAAAATAATCATTGGTTTTCACTTGGACCATATCCATAAATAAAGGATCATCATCACATATCGCAATTCGAATCATTCAAATATCCTCACAGTCGGTAACAACTTAGTCTTCAAAGTCTTTGTCAAGCACTATTATACAGCAAAAATAGGGCAAAATAAAGTAGATTATGCCAGAATTCGGTAGATTATGCCAAGAGTATGGATTATTTTTGAATTTATGATATTTATAGATTGACGGGAGGTCTGGTATGGAAATGTTTGTGTCGAAACTTATCAATATGACAGGAAGTGAGCATAATACAGAAATTGTGTCGTATGGGCTTTACGCTATTCTTGACGGATTGGAAACAATTACAATGATAATGCTGCTGGGAGCTCTTACAGGAAAGATTAATTGCTCAGTGATCTATCTTCTCATGAGTTTTGTTGGTATTGGTACTATGGGGGGCATCACTGTAATTCGCGAAAGTGTTGCATGGGAGTTACCATCATGATGTGGGTTATTTGTGCATCGCTTTCTTTCCCATTCAGTATCGAAATCCAAAATGAGTGGATTTTGCTGTCACTACCTTTATTATTTATTCTGGTATATATTCTGGCTCCTGTTCAGCATAGGAATAAGCCCTTGTCAAAAAGAATTCTGATACGGAACCGAAAATTAGCTCGGGTTCTGGATATCGTTGAATCTATCTTGATAATACTCTTGGTAAATGAATTCAAAGAGATAGCATGCACTCTTTGGATTGTGAAACTCGAGATTATTATATCGATGATTATCGGAAAGGGGGTGAACCGATATGCTACTGGAAATTAGTGCGAAAGTGATTGTTGAAATAGCAGAGCTTGCAGCATCTTATGTTAGCAACAAGGCATCTATGTGGACGCACTTTCAATGGAACGGAAAGTGAAAACCTAGAACGTGAAAATTGCGATTTACAGCTAAAAACGAGTGCCTCCAAATGGGAGACAGAGCACACTATGCTTCAGTTTGTTGCACTTACAGATGCCGAGGGAGAAACACGAGTAATTATTGCACTTGTTAAGAAGTAGAAAAATAGCTCATCTACAGATTCTGTTATTACCGTTCTGCAATAGGAGAAGAAGATATGATTAATATTTGTTTATTAGTGATTGGTTTGATTGCTCTTTTCTTTGGAATCAAGAATAAACTCAAG
>JALERM010000168.1 GCA_022764165.1 Eubacterium sp.
CGACAGTGTTATACTAAAGTTAATGTAGCTTTGGTTTTTTACAATAGAAAATGGGGTTTTTGTATGGAGAAGAACAGTAATCGAAAACGAAAAATATTGTACATTGAAAGAATGCTGGCTCAGACGGATGAGAATCATCCGCTGACGACGAATGAAATGATCGAGAAGCTGGCAGGTTTGGGGATTCCTGCGGAGCGAAAAAGTGTGTACAGTGATCTGGAAGAATTGAAGTCAGTGGGGATGGAAATTTGTTATCGAAAAAGCCGTCCTACAGGATATTATCTGGTGTCCGGTTTGGTAGAAACAGTAAAACCGGGGAAATTATCTGGCCAGGAAGAGTCTGTGAAATCTGCGGAGCCGATGGAATCCGGAACGGATGAGACTGGAGAACAAGTCAGAACCTGGAGGCATCCAGAAGGCGATTACGTAGAGATTCACCTGAAGTGCAGACGGCAGTTCCTTGATCAGATCAGAATGCGGTATGGAGAAAACTGTGTGATCGTGAAAGAAGATGAGAAGCAGGTGACTGTCCAGGTGCCGGAGGTTCCCGGAGCAGATTTTTTTGGATGGCTGGTGGCAAGGGAAGGTAATGTCAAACTGACCAAGCCCAAGGAAGCATCGAAAGAATATAGAAAATTGTTGAAAAAAATACTGGAGACATACAAGTAATGGAGAAACTGGAATTAACAGAGACTTATGAGACAATAGAAGAGATACCGGCTTACGGATTTTCCGGGCGAGAAGATCTGAAAGAAGTATCGATTCCCCGGACTGTGAAAAAAATCGGGAGGTATGCATTTTATAATTGCAGGAATCTGGAAAAGATAACCTTTTACAGTGATATTCAGGATGTGGGAAGCGGAGCATTTACCGGATGTCATAAAGTTCACCACCTGGATGTGACTTTTGTGCAGGGAAAAACCTCATGTCTGAAAGATTTCCTGCAGGAATTGACGGAGGAGATGCTGGTAGAGTATCGTGGAGAAGAATATGCACGGCTGATGTTTCCGGAGTATTACGAAGAGGGTGTTGAAAATACGCCGGCTCGTATTCTGATGACGCAGATTCACGGTTCCGGTCTCAAGTACAGAAATTGTTTTTATAAGAAGGAATTTCAGTTTGAAGAATATGATAAACGTTTTCCCTATGCACAAGCACTGGAATCTCCGCAGTTTGTGATGGAAATGGTGCTGGGAAGATTGATGTATCCCTGTCAGCTGCAGGAAAAAGGGAAAAAACAATATGAGAATTATCTTCAGGAGCATTCTACGGCGATTGGGAAATATCTCATTCAGAAAAAAGATGTGGAAAGATTGTCCTGGCTGCTGGAACAATCCTGTACGGAAGCACCATTGGTGGAAGAATTGCTGGAAGAAGCAGGAAATCTGGGTGTGCCTGAATGTACCAGTTGTCTGATGGAATGGAGAAGAAAGAACCATATGAGCAATGCCTTCTCTAAAAGCGGAATACCGGATTTTGAATTTTGACTAAGATTTCCCCGGGGAGAATGTAAATATCCCCGGGGAAAAATGGTGGTGGAGAAAGGGATAATTTATGAATGTTTTGCAGGAACAGCAGCAGAAGGAAATGTTGAAATATGAGTTGTGCAGTGAGATCCTGGTAAATGCCAGAAATGAGTTGTTTCTGGGGATGCGTTTTATGGATGTGGCTCTGTCAGCACTGCAGTATCTGCCGGACAGTACGACAAAAAGCTGGGGGTGTGACGGCAGAGTTTTTCATTTCCATTTTGATTTTTTATTGAGGACGTATCAGGAAAGTGAGATTCTGGTTAATCGGGGGTATTTGCATCAGATTTTCCATTGTCTGTTCGGACATATCTGGAATTCTCCTGATCAGCATGCTCCTGATCCAATCCGGCAGGAGGCTGATAAGACTGACTGGAATCTGGCCTGTGATTTTACAGCAGAATATTTGATTGACAGCCTTCCTCTTCGGTGTGTACGGCGTCCTTTGTCAGCGTGGAGGCGGGAGTGGTACCGGAAGATGGAGGGACAGATGCATACGATTACGGCACAGCAGGTGTACCGGATTCTGCAGGAAATAGATCATTCGTCACCGGAGTACCGCCGGATGAGCGAGGAATTTCGCCGGGATGATCATCAGTTTTGGTATCAGCAGCCCTCCAATCAAAGGCAGCAGCAGAATCAGAAGGAGTGGCAGGATATCCGGGAAAAAATGCAGACGGAGATGGAGACCTTTTCCAAAGAGGCTTCCGGGGAAGCAGGCCATCTTTCTGAAGCCCTGCAGGTGGAAAATCGGGAAAAATACGATTACAGGGAATTTTTGAAAAAATTTTCTGTACTGCGGGAAGAAATGAAAGTGGATATGGACACCTTTGATTATATTTTCTATAATTATGGGATGGAAATTTATGGCAATATGCCGCTGATCGAACCCCTTGAGACCAGTGAAGTGAAGAAGATTGAGGATTTTGTGATTGTGATTGACACCTCTATGTCCTGCAAAGGGGAGCTGGTCCGAACGTTTCTGGAGCAGACCTGGCAGATTCTTTCTCAGGCGGAGAGCTTTTTTCGAAAAATAAATATCAGGATTCTCCAGTGTGATGAAAAAATACAGGATGATACAAAAATAGAAAACGGAGAACAACTTCGCTATTATATGGAACATCTGGAAATCAAAGGACAGGGCGGGACGGATTTTCGGCCGGCCTTTCTGTATGTGCAGCAGCTGCTGGCAGAAAAACAATTTCACCATTTGAAAGGACTGCTGTATTTTACAGACGGGTATGGAACATATCCGGTAAAAATGCCGCCCTACGATGTGGCATTTGTATTTCTGGAAAAGGATTATCAGGATGTGGATGTGCCGGACTGGGCAATGAAGTTAATATTGACGGAGGATGAGATACAGTATGAACATTAAAAGAGCCAAACAGGAAATCAAGGATTCCATACAGGCATATTTGCTGAAAAATGAATATGGGGAGTATGAGATTTCCGTGATCCGGCAGAGACCGATTCTGCTGATCGGTGCCCCGGGTATCGGTAAGACACAGATTATGGAGCAGATTGCCAGGGAGTGTAAAATTGGATTGGTGGCTTATACGATCACACATCATACCCGCCAGAGTGCTATCGGGCTTCCTTTTATATCAAGAAAAGAATATGAGGGGGAAGAACGGGCGGTGACAGAGTACACCATGAGCGAAATTGTGGCTTCTGTCTATGAAGAAATGAAGAAAACCGGATTGAAAGAGGGAATTCTGTTCATTGATGAGATTAACTGTGTATCGGAGACACTGGCACCTGCCATGCTGCAGTTTTTGCAGTGTAAAACCTTTGGAAGTCATGCGATTCCTCAGGGCTGGATTATTGTGGCGGCAGGAAATCCTCCCGAATATAACCGGTCAGTGCGTGAATTTGATCTGGTTACCCTGGACAGAGTTAAGAAAATTGATGTGACACCGGATTTTGCGGTATGGAAAGAGTATGCCTACACGGCAGGGGTGCACCCGGCTGTAATTTCCTATCTGAACATCCGGAGGCAATATTTCTATCTGATGGAAACCACCGTGGATGGAAAATTATTTGCTACGCCCAGAGGATGGGAGGATCTGTCCAGACTGCTGACAGTCTATGAAAAACTGGGAAAAGAGATGGACTGGGAAGTTGTGGGGCAGTATATCCAGCATCCAAAAGCGGCAAAGGATTTTGCCAATTATCTGGAGTTATATCGGAAATATCAGACGGATTATCAGATTGAGGCGGTTCTGGAAGGGACCATTGAGCCGATCCTGCAGAAAAAAGCAGCCCACGCATCTTTTGATGAAAAGCTGAGTGTGACAGGATTGCTGCTGTCGCGGCTGTTTCAGGACTTCAAAGAATATTTTCGGAAAGAAAAAACAATTTCAATGGTTTATGAGGCATTGAAAGAATTTCGTCAGAGCGGGGAACACCGGGAAAAGCTGCAGAGAATTTTGATGAGGCTGCAGATGCAGCGGGAGGAGCAAAAGCGTGCACGGCTGCTGACCCAGGAAGAAGAACAGTGCATGATCGATGCGGAGGGTATTCTGGAGCAATGTGTGGCTCAGATGCAGGTTCAGGATGGTACACCCCAGCAGGAGTTCGAGCAGGCACTTGCAATCTTTCAAAAGGAAAAAACAAATCTGCAGAAGTACTTTGACAGAGCATCCACTCATTTGGAGCATGTGATGGATTTTATGGAAAGTGTCTTTGGAGAAGGTCAGGAAATGGTCAGCTTCATTACGGAACTGAATGGAAATTACTACAGTATCCAGTTCCTGGAGAGATATGATTGTGAACGGTACTATTACTGGAACGGACAATTGTTGGTGGGAGAAAGGCATAAACAGCTTCATGATAAGATTAATCAAATGAATTTTTTGTAAATTTCCCATTGACAAACGGGTTTTCAAAGTTTAATATGGATGGAAATTATATATCCTGTGTCGATGTGAATTGATACAGTGATATAAGCAAATAAGGAGGAGAAAGTTATGAAAAATTTCAAAAAAGCAGCAAGTATTCTGCTGGCATCTGCTATGGTTGTTTCTTCTTTCACAGCCTGCGGCAGCAAGTCAGAAGGTTCAGCTGACAAAGGCAGCAGTGAAACATCTGCAAGTGCAGATACATTCAAAATCGGTGGCATCGGTCCTGTAACCGGTGGCGCAGCAGCTTATGGTACAGCTGTAAAGAACGCTATCCAGCTGGCAGTTGATGAAATCAATGCTGACGGTGGTATCAATGGAAAACAGATTGAATACAAATTTGAAGATGATGAGCACAATGCAGAAAAATCTGTCAATGCGTACAACAACCTGAAAGACTGGGGTATGCAGATGCTGGTTGGTACGGTTACTTCCACACCTTGTACAGCAGTAGTTGAAAAAACACATGAAGATAATATGTTCCAGCTGACTCCGTCTGCAACAGCTATGGAGAGTATTCAGTATGACAACGCTTTCCGTATGTGCTTCTCTGACCCGAACCAGGGAATTGAATCTGCAAAATACATCGGTGAGAACGCACTGGCTGAAAAAGTAGCAGTAATCTACGACAGCTCTGACGTATATTCTTCCGGTATCTACAGTACATTTGCAGCAGAAGCTGAAAATCAGAGCTTTGAAGTTGTATCTGCAGAAGCTTTTACTGCTGACAGCAATACAGACTTTACGGTACAGCTGCAGAAAGCAAAAGACGCTGGTGCAGATATGGTATTTATGCCAATCTACTATCAGCAGGCTGCTCTGATCATGACTCAGGCTGACAAGATGGGTTATAAACCGGCATTCTTCAGCTGTGATGGTCTGGATGGACTTCTGGGTGTGGAAAACTTTGACGCAAGTCTGGCAGAAGGTGCAAAATTCCTTTCACCGTTCACTCCGGATGCAACTGATGACAAAACTGTCAAATTCGTAACTGATTTCAAAGAAAAATTCGGTGAGACTCCAAACCAGTTCGCAGCAGATGCTTATGACTGTGTGTATGTTGTAAAAGCAGCAGCTGAAAAAGCAGGACTGACACCGGATATGAGCGTATCTGATATGTGTGATGCTATGAAAGCTGCTATTCAGGAAATCTCCTTTGACGGTCTGACCGGTACAGGAATTTCATGGATAGCTGATGGCGAACCGAGCAAAGCTCCAATCGTTATCCAGATCGAAAACGGCGCTTACAAAATTATCTAATCGGATTTTGTGAATAGCAAAAAGGGTTGCTCAGGCAGCCCTTTTTCCAGTTGAAGATTTTCGAATATCTGTTGCTATGAAAATGTTGTTTATGGTATACTGTTTTACAAATATTTGAATGAGAGGGTAATGTATATGAGTTTTATTTCCTACTTAATTAACGGAATAAGCCTTGGCAGTGTATATGCAATTATCGCTCTGGGATATACCATGGTATATGGTATCGCCAAAATGCTGAATTTCGCACATGGTGATGTCATTATGATCGGTGCCTATGTGGCGCTGATGGGTATGGTAAAGGCGGGACTTTCGCCCATCCTGGCGGTATTGATTGCAGTTGTGGTGTGTACTGTCCTCGGTGTAACAGTGGAAAGAGTAGCATATCGCCCGCTGAGAAATGCGGCGTCTCCGCTGGCTGTACTGATTACAGCTATCGGTGTCAGCTACCTGCTTCAGAACCTGGCACTTCTGATTTTCGGTGCCAATGCACAGTCATTTCCTACGGCAATCAGCTGGAAAGGGATATCTCTGGCAGATGGTGCACTGAACATTTCCGGAGAGACAATCGTGACGATTGCAGTCTGTATTGTGATTATGATCTGCCTGACACTGTTTGTAAAGAAAACAAAGCAGGGGCAGGCCATGCGTGCCGTGTCAGAAGACCGCGGAGCTGCTCAGCTGATGGGTATCAATGTTAATGCAACAATCGCACTTACTTTTGCCATCGGTTCTGCGCTGGCAGCAATTGCAGGTGTACTTCTCTGTTCTGCCTATCCCAGCCTGACACCATATACCGGAGCAATGCCGGGTATCAAGGCGTTTGTGGCTGCAGTATTCGGAGGAATCGGTTCTATTCCCGGGGCCCTGATCGGAGGTATTTTGCTGGGAATCATTGAAATTATGGGAAAAGCCTATATTTCTTCACAGATGGCAGATGCCATTGTATTTGCGGTTCTGATTATCGTATTGCTTGTGAAACCGGCAGGTCTTCTCGGCAAGAATATTCAGGAGAAAGTGTAGGTGGCCCGGATGCTAAAGAAAATGAACAAAACAATAAAAAACAATGCAATTACATATGGAATTGTGATCGCCGCATACATTTTTGTACAATTGTTGATTGCAACAGGGAATCTTTCCAGCCTGATGAAAGGATTGATGGTTCCGCTCTGTACGTATGCGATCCTTGCGGTATCACTGAATCTGGTGGTTGGTTATCTGGGTGAACTGAGTCTGGGTCATGCCGGTTTTATGTGCGTGGGAGCTTTCTCCAGTGCATTTTTCTCCAAATGTATGAAAGATGTGATTACCATCGCACCCCTTCGCTTTTTCCTGGCGCTTCTGATCGGAGCTGCTGTAGCTGCCATCTTTGGTATTCTGATCGGTATCCCGGTATTGCGTCTGAAGGGCGATTATCTGGCTATTGTTACGCTGGCATTTGGTGAAATTATTAAGAACCTGGTGAACGTACTGTTTATTGGAAAAGACTCCAATGGATTCCATTTTTCCATGAAAGATACCATGTCTCTGCATATGGAACCGGACGGCAAGGTAATCATCAATGGTCCACAGGGTATTACCGGAACACCCAACGATTCTAATTTTACAATTGGTATGATTCTGCTTTTGATTACATTGTTTATCATTATCCGTCTGGTACAATCGAGAGACGGGCGTGCGATTATGGCAATCCGAGATAACCGTATTGCGGCAGAATCTGTGGGAATCAATATTACCAAATACAAACTGATGGCATTCACGATTTCCGCATCCCTGGCTGGTGTTGCAGGTGTGCTGTATGCACATAATCTGTCCACCCTGTCGGCAAATACTAACAACTTTGGTTATAATATGTCCATTATGGTGCTGGTATTTGTGGTACTGGGCGGTATCGGAAATCTGAGAGGTTCCATGATCGCAGCTGTGGTACTGACATTGCTTCCGGAGCTTCTGCGTGGTCTGCAGGATTACCGTATGCTGATTTATGCGGTTGTGCTGATCATTATGATGCTGTTTAACTGGTCACCGAAAGCAATCGAATGGAGAGAAAAGTATCTGAAATTTGGAAAAAATAAGAAAAAGGAGGCTCAGTAATATGGCAGAGTATATGTTGGATGTAAAAAATCTGGGTATCTCCTTTGGTGGTCTGAAGGCGGTAGACGGTTTTGATATTGCCATTGAGAAAGAGCAGATGTATGGTCTGATCGGACCCAATGGTGCCGGTAAAACCACAGTATTTAATCTTCTGACTGGTGTGTATAAGCCAAACAACGGGAAGGTTCTTCTGGACGGGAAAGATATTACCGGAAAAAGTATTATAGAGATCAATCAGGGCGGTATCGCAAGAACATTTCAGAATATCCGTCTGTTTAAAGAACTGACAGTGATTGAAAATGTAAAAGTCGGCCTGCATAACCATCATCACTATTCTACAATAGAAGGAATTTTCCATTTGCCCAAATACAGAAAAATGGAAAAAGAAATGCAGGATCGTGCCATGGAACTGTTGGATGTGTTTGGTCTGGCAGATGAGGCAGAGTATAAAGCTGCCAATCTTCCCTATGGAAAACAGAGAAAGCTGGAAATTGCCCGTGCACTGGCAACGGATCCCAAGCTTCTTCTGCTGGATGAGCCGGCTGCCGGTATGAACCCCAACGAGACGGGAGAACTGATGGAAACCATTCATTTTGTGAGAGATAAGTTCCATATGACCATTCTTCTGATTGAACATGATATGAAGCTGGTCAGCGGTATCTGTGAAAAACTGACCGTTTTGAACTTTGGTCAGGTGCTTGCACAGGGAGATACCAGCGAGGTTCTCAATGATCCCCGCGTAATCACAGCATATCTGGGTGCATAGGAGGAGTAACGTATGGCAATGTTGGAAATCAGAGATCTGGAAGTATACTACGGTATGATCCAGGCCATCAAAGGGGTATCATTTGAAGTCAATCAGGGGGAGGTCATTGCTCTGATCGGTGCCAATGGTGCAGGAAAAACCACTATTTTGCACACAATTACGGGTCTTCTCTCTCCGAAAAAGGGTTCCGTAATTTTCGAGGGCAAAGATATTACCAGGATACCGGCTCATAAAATAGTATCACTGGGGATGGCCCATGTACCGGAAGGACGAAGAGTATTTGCGGATCTGAGTGTGTATGAAAACCTGAAAATGGGTGCATTTACCAGAAAAAATAAAAATGAATTTGAAGAGATTCTGCGCAAGGTCTACGATCGTTTTCCACGTCTGGAGGAAAGAAAAAATCAGATGGCGGGAACATTGAGCGGCGGTGAACAGCAGATGCTTGCTATGGGAAGAGCATTGATGTCCAAACCAAGTATTATCCTGATGGACGAGCCGTCTATGGGATTGTCACCGATTCTGGTAAATGAAATTTTTGATATTATTCAGGAAGTATCCAAAAGTGGTACCACAGTACTTCTGGTAGAACAGAATGCTAAAAAGGCACTTTCCATTGCAGACAGAGCTTATGTTCTTGAGACCGGAAAGATTGTACTGGATGGAAAAGCAGAGGATCTGCTGAATGATGACTCTATAAAGAAAGCATATTTAGGAGAATAGGGGGTGCATCTTATGGAGAATGTAGTAATTACGATTGCAAGACAGTACGGAAGCGGAGGAAAGACGATTGGAGCCATGCTGGCTCAGTCACTGGGTGTAAACTGCTACAGCAGAGAAATTCTTCGGTTGGCTTCAGAAGAAAGCGGAATCAATGAGCGCCTGTTTGGTCAGATTGATGAATGTCTGAAAATCCCCAGCTGGTTTAAGCCGCTGAAACGTCCATATGAAGGAGAACTTCTTCCGCCGGAAAGCGGCAATTTTGTATCAGATGATAACCTGTTTAATTATCAGGCAAAAATCATCAAAGACCTTGCCGAATCAGAATCCTGTGTCATTATAGGAAGATGTGCAGATTATGTGCTTCGCAACTACCCCAATGTGATCAGTGTGTTTATCCATGCAGATAAAGAATTCTGTATAGCACGGGGTCTGGAGAGAAACAGCATGACCCGCCGGGAGATGGAACGCTACATCAACAGAACAGACAAATATCGTGGGGATTTTTACAAATACCATACCGGCCGTGAATGGACAGATGCAAGAAACTACGATCTGTGCCTCGATTCCGGGAAACTGGGATTTGAGAAATGCGTGGAAGAAATCAAAGGATATATGAAAATACGGTTTGGGGAATAAAAATAATTATTTGTCTCGGTTGAATAGGGACGGAAACTTCATATCATTTTTTCAGAAGCAGGCCGTTCCTATTCCAAACGAAACAAAATTTCCTCTTCCATTTTTGGAAATATGTGCTATAATGGTTTTCATGGAAGCATAGCTCAGCCGGGATGAGCGTTCGCCTCACACGCGAGAGGTCATGGGTTCGAGCCCCATTGCTTCCACTTTTGCAGGTATAGTTCATTGGTAGAACACCAGCTTCCCAAGCTGGGGAGGCGGGTTCGATTCCCGTTACCTGCTTTTTATTTTTCTCATATAGAACCGCCAAAGTATTGATTTTATTGATATTTTGATGGTTCTATATTTTTTTAATACGAAAAAGAGGAAAATACAATACAAATGAATTGAAATAGCAATGATTATGTATTATAATTGTAGAAAATGAAAGGGAGGAATAATGAAATGGCTAGTACAATTCAAGTGCGTGTTGATGATGACTTAAAAAGCAAATCTGATCGGTTATTTAAAGAGCTTGGTACTGATACAACATCTGCAATCAGAATGTTTTTAACACAGGCTGTTGCAAATAACGGTTTCCCATTTGAGATAAAAAGAGTAGAGCATAATCCATATGCTGCCATGTCAGAGAAGATGATGTTGGAGAAACTTGAAAAATCAAGAGTATCTGCGTCACAGGGAAATTATAGATCTTCGAATGCTGTTGTTTCAGATTTGAGGGAAAAGTATGGATTATAAAGTTGTAGTGACAGTAGATGCTGAGGAAGATTTAAACAACTATATCAGGTATTTTATGATGCATCGAATTGATGAGGATGTTGTATTTGTAGATAATATCTTTCATGAATTACAAGACTATGAAAATATTATGATATAATTGAAGAAACCGATGGTGTTGACTAATCTTAGTCTATACTATCGGTTTCATTATTTGCTTTCCATCGGGTTTGAAAATAGCGGAATACCCGGTGGAGAATAAGTAAACACGATGAAACAGATGGCAAGTATGCATACTAATGTGAATAAAAGTAATATACAATTTTCCGCTTTGCAATTTAAAGAGAGCTTATATATGGAATAGAAGGCAATAATAACACTTAACAAGAAGATACCTATGTCCAGGACCATAATATGATATCCCAGTATTCCTATATAAGTGTAAAAGAGAACAGGAATCAGTAAGGTTCCGATTAAGATGCCGGTCCAATATGAAGGGTGAATGCAGGGGTAGTTTTCTTTGAGTTTTGGAATCATAACCATGGAATACAGGAGCATGGGAAAGAAAAGAAGCTTCATATGTTCCCAGGTTGATTCGTTGATTGGAGCGAATAATCCAACGAAAAAGTTATTGTTGGACCATTCGTAGAAAAAATGGGAAAGGCTTCCCAGTATTATGGTAAATATAATTCCGATGATGGTATAAGCTTTTAATTGTTTCATGATATCACCTCAATAACAGTATATCCCGTAAAAATCAAACATATTACACGGATGAACAATGAGAATGGAATTGTAAATCATTCCTCAATCGCTTATAATAATAACATCTTAGATTTATGGGGAGTGAAGGGATGAACAGTAGAAAACAGGAGCGGCTGGTAATTGTTATACCGGCTTTTAATGAAGAAGCTAATATTGAAAGTGTTGTCCGGCAGTGGCATCCGATCGTGACGAAAATCGGTGAAGACAGCCGGTTATTTATTGTGAATGACGGAAGTACGGACGGAACTCAGAAGAAACTGGTAAAGCTACAGAGACAGTATCCCTGTCTGCGCTCTGTGGAGAAAGTAAATAAAGGGCACGGAGCAGCGGTGCTTTATGGGTATCGCTGTGCTTTGGAAGAGGGAGCTGACTATGTGTTTCAGACAGATTCGGATGGTCAGACGGTACCGGAGGAGTTTTGGCAGCTGTGGCAGAAGAGAGATCAGGGAGGGTTGTTGATCGGAAGCAGGAAGAACCGGCAGGATGGTTGGCAGAGAATTCTGGTGACGAGAGTACTGAGGCTGGTTCTGAGACTGATCTTCGGATGTAAAGTGGAAGATGCCAACACTCCGTTTCGCCTGATGAAGAGTGATCAGTTAGGAAACGTGATTCAAAAAATACCGGCAGATTATCCATTGTCCAATGTGCTGATGACAGTGATCTATACGAAATCCTCCATGCCTGTGCAGTATTTTCCCATTACCTTTCGTCCCAGACAGGGGGGAAAGAATTCTATCAATATGAAAAAAATTGTGAAAATAGGGTATCAATCAGTGGGGGATTTCCTGAAACTGAGAAACATCATATGATGATATGGGGTAATTGTGATGAATAAATGTAAAGCAGGTATCCGGGGGATCTTTCTTTTGTTTCTGCTGGTATGCAGCAGATGGCTGCTGGGAAGTGACAGTGTAAGTTTCCTTAAATGGTGGATAGCAGCCTTTCTTTTGGGGATGGCAGTTCTCCCGCTGACTGGAAAATTGTGCTCTTCTTTTCTGGACGGCGGATGGATGATATCGAAAGTTCTGGGAATTGCATGTTCCGGTTTTATTGTCTGGCTGCTGGTGTGTTGTAAGGCGGCGAAGTTTTCAGGGAATACCTGTCTGTTCCTGGCGGTATCCCTGGCGGTGATCTGTTGGGGAATCTGGGGGCGAACCTCATTTTTTCAGGGGAAGATTGGTGCAGTTCTGGACGGTGAATTGATCTTTACGTTCTTTTTCTTGCTTTGGACTTATTTTGCGGGATTTCGCCCTGCCGCCTATGGAACGGAAAAGTTTATGGATTATGGCTTTATGATGGCGATGATGCGGAGTGAAGTTCTTCCGGCTAAGGATCTGTGGTATGCGGGGGAAAATCTGAACTATTATTATGGCGGTCAGTATTTTGCGGTGTTTCTGACGAAGCTTACAGGGACGCAGGTGGCGCAGACGTATCATCTGATGCGCACGCTGGTGGCAGGATTTGCTTTTGCACTTCCGTTTGTGCTGGTGCGTCAGATGATTCTGGATTACAGGAAAGAGAAAAATGTCAAAGGTGCAGCAGTACTTGGGGGGCTTCTGGCAGGTGCCGGTGTATCATTGGCAGGAAACATGCATTATGTGGTGATTGGAAAAGTTCTGCCCTGGATACGGGAAATCTTTGATCTGCCGAAAGGAGATTATACCTACTGGTTCCCAAATTCTACCAGATATATTGGATATTATCCGGCCGAACAGGATAAAACCATTCATGAATTTCCTTCATACTCCTTTGTACTGGGGGACTTGCATGCCCATGTGGTCAATGTCATGTTTGTGCTGGTGGTCATCTGCCTGATCTATGCTATGATACAGCATGCCAGGAGGCATCCGCTTTCTCTGTATGAGGGGAAACGATGGTGCGTGAAAATCTTGCTGGAACCCTATGTATGGCTGTTTGCATTTTTCATTGGATTATTTCACTGGACCAATTACTGGGATTTTGTGATTTATTATGTGATGGGTGGTCTCGGTGTGATTTACAGTAACTATCTGCGGTTGGAACAGGAAAAAGACCTGAAAGGTCGTCTGCGTCTGACTGCGATGGTCAGTGTGGTTCACGCACTGCAGGTATTTATTCTGGGAAGTGTATTTGCACTGCCTTTTACGCTGCAGTTTGAAACCATGGTCAGCGGTATTGCCCTGGCGAAAAATCATTCCCGCCCTTATCAGTGGTGGCTGATCTGGGGGCTGCAGATTGTAGTGACCCTGTGTTTTATGTTCTGTGTGGCCCGGCGGTGGAAAAAGGAACAGAAGATGCCCCATTTTCCTGACTTTTTCGGCATGATACTGGGATTTTCAGCTCTGGGCCTGATTGTAATTCCGGAAGTGGTATATGTGAGAGATATCTATGAAAAAGAATTTGCCCGTTCCAATACCATGTTCAAGCTGACCTATCAGGCATTTATCATGTTTGGAATTCTCATGGCGTATGCCTTTGTCCGGCTGTGGCTGGACCGGAAATGCTATCTGAGAAAAATGCTGCTCTCTGTGGGATTTCTTTGTTTTGCCGGGTGCTGCTGTTATATCGGTACAGCCGTTCACTCCTGGTTTGGCCAGGTGTGGGACAAAGATAAATACCAGGGACTGGATGCCACTGCTTTTCTGGAAAAAAGTTTTTCTCTGGACGCTTCTGCGATTCGATGGCTGAATGCAAATGTGGAGGGAAATCCGGTGGTACTGGAGGCAAATGGAGACAGTTATTCCGATTATGAGAGGGTTTCCGCTATGACCGGACTGCCCACGATTCTTGGCTGGTATGTGCATGAATGGCTCTGGCGCGGAGGTATCGAAGATCTGAATCAGAGAGTGGGACTGGTGGAAGCAGTGTATACATCATCGGATGAAACCTTGATTCGGAGTATCCTGGAAGAATATGAGGTAGAATATATCTTTGTGGGAAAAATGGAACGGGAGAAGTATTCGAATCTGAATGAAGTGATGCTGCAGGGACTGGGAGAAATCGCATTTCGCGACGAAAGTACAGGAACTTATATCGTACAGGTGAAATGTATGGAAAACTGAACAATCCTGTACTTGCATTTTCAATTTCTACCTACTATAATGTTGGGTGATAAAAAAGTCTTGTATATGAGGAAGGATTTATTCATGTTAAAGGGAAAAACTGTGGTACTGGCGGTGACTGGAAGTATTGCTGCCTATAAAATTGCTTCTCTGGCCAGCCAGTTAAGTAAGCTTCATGCAAATGTTCAGGTTTTGATGACCAGAAATGCGACGAATTTTATTAACCCGATTACCTTTGAGACACTCACAGGAAATAAGTGTCTGGTGGATACGTTTGACCGGAATTTTGAGTTCAGTGTAGAACATGTATCGCTGGCCAAAGCAGCAGATGTGGTTCTGATTGCTCCGGCATCGGCGAATGTGATTGGCAAGCTGGCTCATGGGATTGCGGATGACATGCTGACGACGACCATTCTGGCGTGCAGCTGCAAGAAAATCATTTCACCGGCTATGAATACTCATATGTTTGAAAATCCGATTGTACAGGATAATCTGAAAACACTGGAAAGGTATGGATTTGAAGTGATTCAGCCTGCAGTGGGTCTTCTGGCCTGCAAGGATGTGGGAGCAGGAAAGATGCCGGAACCGGAAGTTCTTCTGGAATATATCATGAAAGAGATTGCCTATGAAAAGGATCTGACAGGCAAGAATATTCTGGTGACAGCCGGACCTACTCAGGAACCGGTGGATCCGGTGAGATATCTGACCAATCATTCCACAGGAAAGATGGGATATGCAGTGGCGAGAGTCTGCAGTCTCCGCGGAGCCCATGTGACACTGGTGACCGGTCAGACAAGTCTGCCGCGGCCATTGTTTGTGGATACGGTGGAGATTACCACTGCAAGAGAAATGTTTGAGGCGGTAACGGAGCGTTTTGCAGATCAGGATATTGTGATCAAAGCTGCCGCTGTAGCAGATTACAGACCAAAACAGGTCAGTACAGAAAAAGTTAAAAAATCCGATGATTCTCTTGTTCTTGAACTGGAGCGGACAGATGATATTCTGCGCTATCTTGGAGAACATAAGAAAGAGAAACAGTTCCTCTGTGGTTTTTCCATGGAGACAGAAAATATGTTGGGTAATTCCAGAGCAAAGCTTGCAAAAAAGAACCTGGATATGATTGTGGCGAACAACCTGAAAGTACCGGGAGCCGGATTTGCAGGCGACACCAATGTGGTGACTCTGATTACAAAGGACGAGGAGACAGAACTTCCATTGCTCAGCAAGGAGGAGACTGCAGTACAGATTCTGAATAAAATTATTGCTTACTGTTCACTCCGTGACCAGTAGCATTATTGTAACTGTAAACCGGGCGTAAAAGCCCACCACGTATTGTATCCCCGATGATATGGGGAATAATAACAAGGAGAATGAACAATGACAACACAATCAAAAACAACGAAACTGGCAATTTTGGGACTGATGACGGGCATATTGCTGCTGATGGCCTACACACCTCTGGGGTACCTGTATATCGGACCTCTGGCAATTACGTTTAATATCATCCCTGTGGCAATCTGTGCGATCACACTGGGACCTGTGGGCGGAGCAATCGGCGGAGCCGTATTTGGTCTGACCAGCTTTTTACAGTGTATCGGTGTGGGCGGTGTCAGTGCTATGGGAAGCGTTCTTTTCAGCATTAATCCTTTCTTTGCTGTGATTCAGTGTTTTGTACCGAGAATTCTGGATGGATTTTTACTGGGATATATTTTCCGGGGCATGAGAAAACACAGTAATGCCTATGTGGCCTGTGCCGTGACCGGATTTTGCTCTGCATTCCTGAATACACTGTTTTTCATGAGCTCTTTGATTCTTCTGTATGGTAATACCGATTATCTGCAGGGAATGATGGGCGGCATGAATGTACTTGTTTTTGTATGCACATTTGTGGGCCTGAACGCTGTGATGGAGATGGTATCCGCAACCATTGTCACAGGTGCAGTGGGAGCAGCTCTTGTGAAAGCCAGAATCGTGCCGATGCAGGTGAAAGCTGCTCACTGACGAAAATGAAACCGGTGAGAGTATTTCATGATTGATGAGGTTCAGGAACCGGAGATGAAGGGGAAGAGAAAAACATGATTTTAGCGATAGACATTGGGAATACCAATATTGTAGTCGGCTGTGTGGATTCAAAAAAGACGTATTTTATTGAAAGAATTTCTACAGACCGCAGTAAGACAGAGCTGGAATACGCAGTTATGATTAAAAATGTGCTGGATATTTACAGTATTGATCCCGCAGATTTGAATGGTGGAATTGTGTGTTCTGTTGTGCCGCAGATAACACAGATTGTGCGCATTGCGGCTGAAAAGATCCTTCATTCAGATGTGATGGTTCTTGGGCCGGGAATCAAGACCGGTATGAACATTCTGATGGATAATCCCGCTCAGGTGGGAAGCGACCTGATCGCGGATGCCGTGGGAGCAATTGCAGAGTATCAGGCCCCATTGATTATATTTGATATGGGAACTGCAACAACCGTATGTGTGGTAGACAGTAAAAAGAATTATATCGGCGGAATGATTCTTCCCGGTGTCCGCACTGCTCTGGATGCACTGACAGCCCGTGCAGCCCAGCTGTCCGGGATTGATCTGGTTCCTCCGAAACGCATTATCGGAAAAAATACTGTTGAGTGTATGAGAAGTGGAGTAATCAACAGTAATGCTGCCACCGTGGATGGTCTGATTACAAGAATTCAGGATGAGATGGGATGTAAGGCCACTGTTGTTGCTACCGGCGGACTGGCGAAGAGTATCATTCCCTATTGCCGGGAGAAGGTAATTCTTGATGATGATCTGCTTTTAAAAGGACTTCGCATTATTTACGAAAAGAATAAATGATGATCGCATGATAGACAGAAGAGAAGAGGGAAACGTATGAAGCTGATAGATGGAATCATGGGTGATACATACCATGTGGAGGTAATCGATCTGCCGGTGCAGACAGAGAGAAGACTTCAGGCTCTTGGTATGACAGAAGGAACATCTGTTACTGTGATGAATAAAAAGAAGCGTGGTGCTATGGTAATCAAGGTAAGAGGAACCCGGTTTGCTGTGGGAAAGCACATCGCGGAACATATTCATATTGAGGAGGTGCAGGGCAGATGAAAGAACTTCATGTGGGATTTATCGGCAATCCCAATTGTGGGAAAACTACGTTGTTCAATGCTTACACGGGTGCGAATCTGAAGGTAGCCAACTGGCCGGGGGTCACAGTTGAAAAAGTAGAAGGCTCCTGCCGCTTTCAGGATTATCAGATGCGTCTGGTAGATCTTCCGGGAACTTACAGTCTCACCTCCTATACGATGGAAGAAAAAGTAGCCCGTCAGTACATTTACAGTGATGACGTGGATGTGGTAGTCGATGTGGTGGATGCATCCGCATTGGAGAGGAATCTTTATCTGACGCTCCAGCTGATCGAACTGGGAAAACCGGTGGTCATGGCACTGAATATGATGGATATCGTGGAAAAACGGGGAATGGAGATTGACCTTCACCGTCTTCCGGAGATGCTTGGTATCCCGGTCATTCCGGTCTGTGCCAGAAAGAAAAAAGGACTGGATATCCTGATGCACGCAGTTGTGCATCATAAAGATTTCTCAGAGACAGCACCTCTGATTCACCACCATGAACAGGAAGAAAAGAACAGTACTCATGTACATGATCATCACAAAGATATGGTAATGGTGTACAGCGATGAGATTGAGGACAAGATTGATATTGTAAAGGCTGCACTGAAGGAAAAATATCCGGATATGCAGAAGTATCGGTGGCACGCCATTAAGCTTTTGGAAGGCGATGAGGAAATGAAAGAAAAATATCCTCTGGATCTTCCGGGAATTCTGGATGTGAGCTGGGAAAAACAGATTATCAATGAAAAATACGATTTTATCCAGGAAATTATTGCAGAAGTACTGGTAAATAAAACTGCGAAGGAAGAAAAAACTGACCGGATCGATCAGGTACTGACACACCGGATCTGGGGATTTCCTGTATTTCTGGGAATCATGGCGGTTGTATTTTTCCTTACATTTACCATCGGTGACTGGTTAAAAGAATATCTGGCATCCGGGATTGACTGGCTGTCAGCAGGTCTTGCAGGTATTCTTGAAAGTGCTTCCGTAAATGCAGGACTGATTTCCCTCATTACAGACGGTATTATAGCCGGTGTGGGCGGAATCCTTACATTCTTACCGAATATCTTTATCTTGTTCCTGGCACTGGCACTTCTGGAGGACAGCGGTTATATGTCCCGTGCGGCTTATGTGATGGATGGACTGATGGGCAGATTGGGATTGTCCGGAAGGGCGTTTATCCCCATGCTGCTTGGATTTGGATGTACAGTGCCTGCCATTATGGCCTCCAGAGCACTGGAGAATCGAAGAGACAGGATGAAAGTGATGCTTGTGACACCGTTTATGTCCTGCAGTGCCCGTCTTCCGATCTACGTGCTGTTTTCGGAGATGTTTTTCGAAAGATATGCTATGATTGCGGCGTATTCCATGTATGTGCTGGGACTGTTTGTGGCGATTCTGGTGGCCTATGTGATTCATCTGATTGATAAGGGAAAAGCCGAGAACAGTCTGTTGATTGAGCTTCCGGAATATAAAATGCCTAGTGCTCATACCGTATGGATTTATGTGTTTGAAAAAGTAAAAGATTACCTGTCCAAAGCCGGAACCACAATTTTTATTGCTTCTATTGTGATGTGGTTCATCCTGAACTTTGGCACGGGAGGGTATGTGACAGATATCAGCCGGAGCTTTGGTTCTCAGATTGGAAAATTTATTGTTCCGGTATTCAAACCTCTGGGACTGGGATACTGGCAGGTGGTTGTGGCTCTAATCGCGGGAATATCTGCGAAAGAAGTGGTGGTTTCCAGCTGTTCCGTTTTGTTTGGCGTAGGCAATGTAACATCAAAAGCAGGACAGGCTACTTTGATGAGTGTACTTAGTGGAGCCGGGTTTGGTCCGCTGAATGCATACTGCCTGATGGTCTTCTGTCTTCTGTACGTTCCCTGTATCGCCGCTCTGGCGACGATTAAACGGGAATCCGGCAGTGCCCGCTGGACAGTTGCAGCCGCAGGATTTCAGCTGCTGACGGCGTGGGTGATTACATTTGTGATCTATCAGCTGGGAAGTATGATATTGTGATTGATCTTGAAATGAAAAGAGGGGAAATGCTTGCATTTCCTCTCTTTTTCGTCTAAAATGAGACAAGATAAAACTTAGAAGAAAAGAGGAATTCACAATGGCATTAAAGAAGGATTCTATTTGTGTACAGGGCGGCTGGGTGCCGAAGAATGGGGAACCCCGCGTGCTGCCGATTTATCAGAGTACGACTTATCTTTATGAGACCAGTGAGGAAATGGGAAAATTATTTGACCTGGAAAAAGATGGCTATTTCTATTCCAGACTGCAGAATCCTACCTGTGATCTGGTGGCAAAAAAAATCTGTGATCTGGAAGGCGGTGTGGCTGCCATGCTCACATCTTCCGGACAGGCGGCTACCATGCTTGCAGTGACTAATATCTGTGAAGCAGGTGATCATGTGATCTGTGCTTCCAAAGTGTACGGTGGAACATCCAACCTGCTTTCTGTAACTCTGAAACGTTTTGGAATTGAGACTTCACTGGTAGATCAGGAACTTCCGGCAGAAGAACTGGAAAAGTATTTCAAACTGAATACCAAGGCTGTTTTTGCTGAAACAGTATCCAACCCGGCAGGTGTAGTTCTTGACATTGACAAGTTCGTGTCTCTGGCTCATGCACATGGCGTACCGATGATCTGTGACAATACGTTTGCCACTCCGATCAATTGCCGTCCTTTTGAGTTTGGTGTGGATATTGTTACCCATTCCACTACAAAATATATGGATGGACATGCCACTTCCGTTGGCGGATGTATCGTAGACAGCGGCAATTTTGACTGGGATGCTCATGCAGAAAAATATCCGGGTCTTACCACACCGGATGATTCTTACCATGGAATCGTTTATACAAAGAAGTTTGGAAAGGGAGCGTATATTACCAAAGCGACTGTACAGCTGATGCGTGATATGGGTGCCTGCCAGTCACCGCAGAATGCATTTTTGACTAACCTTGGTCTGGAAACGCTGCATCTGAGAGTACCCCGTCATTGCGAAAATGCGCTGAAGGTTGCAAAGTTCCTGGAAAATCATGAAAAAGTAGCCTGGGTAGAGTATGCCGGACTGGAAAGCAGCAAATACTATCCACTGGCACAGAAATACATGCCCAATGGTGTGTGCGGCGTTCTCTGCTTTGGACCGAAAGGTGGAAAAGAGGGAGCTATGCGCTTTACCAACGCACTGAAAATGGTTTCTATCGTAACCCATGTGGCTGATGCCCGTTCTTGTGTTCTTCACCCGGCCAGCCATACTCATCGTCAGCTGAATGAACAGCAGCTGCTGGAGGCAGGTGTCCTTCCGGATCTGATTCGTCTGTCTGTAGGTATCGAGGATGTGGATGATATCATTGCGGATCTGGAGCAGGCACTGGCAGAAGTGTAAAAATACGTACTTAAAATTTTATAACATCAATGTTGAACCTGGAGGAATATTAAAATGAAAACAGTAATCGATGAATTACAGTTGGATGCAGCTGTGATTACAGATGAATATAATATGCGTCATATCAGTGGATTTCGCGGCGGAGAGGGAGCCCTTTATATTTCAGATACTCAGAAAGTGCTGATCACAGATTCCCGCTACACCGAGCAGGCAGAAAAAGAAAGTGATTTTACTGTCATTGAGGAATGCCAGAGTCATAAAAGAGAAACGATTCTGAAAGAATGTATGGAAAAAGAGAGCGTGACAGGTGATTTCCGCATGGGATATGAGGATAAATCCATGATCTGCGCCAGCTTTGACAAATTGAAAGCAGCCCTCCCTGTAGGTGAATGGGTGCCGATGGGAGGCCGTGTGGATGCTCTTCGTCAGATTAAAACGGCAGAAGAAATAGAATATCTGGCAAAAGCAGAAGAAATCGGTGATAAGGCATTTGAAAAGATTCTTAAGATTTTGAAACCGGGTATGACAGAACTGGAAGTGGCTGCCGAGCTGGAGTATCAGATGAAAAAAGAGGGTGCAGAGACCACCAGCTTCAATTCCATCATTGCTTCCGGACTGAATTCTTCCATGCCTCACGCCATCCCCAGTGAAAAAAAACTGGAAGTGGGCGATTTTGTAACCATGGACTTCGGATGTAAATACAAAGGCTACTGTTCTGATATGACCAGAACGGTCGTACTTGGCAAAGCCAGTGAGAAACAGAAAGAAATCTATAACATTGTGTTAAAAGCCCAGCTGGAATCCCTGGAAGCAGTAAAACCGGGCGTATCCGGTAAAAGTGTGGATAAAGTTGCCCGTGATATCATCACAGAAGCAGGATACGGCGAGTGCTTCGGACATGGACTGGGTCACGGTGTAGGTCTGTTTATTCACGAGGATCCGAGATTTTCACCAATGGGAGAAACACTGATGCAGCCGGGTATGGTTATGACTGTAGAACCGGGAATCTATGTGCCTGGATTTGGCGGAGTCCGGATCGAGGATATGATCGTGGTTACTGAAGATGGTTACAGGAATCTGGCTCATTCACCGAAAGAGCTGATTGAGGTTCCGGTGGAATAAACAAATATTTGATAGATGTGTAAAGAAGAGAAGCAGGAATTGCCGGCGGCAGTGCCTGCTTTTTTTCTATTTTATAGGCTGCGAATTCTAAAAATAATGTAACTTCTGCTGCTTACTTAAGTATTAAAGTTTGTTTTGAAAATACAACTTGTAAAGACATGCATACAAGTTGTAAGATATAAGTAACATGTAAGGGACGAAGAACAGAAAGAAAGGGGGAAAACATGTATGCCGGACAACGGAAAAACAAAGTATGTCATCTTGATGGAAGATCTGAAAGAAAGAATTTTATCGGGGCAGATTCGGCCGGGTGACAGGATGCCGTCGGAGAATGAGCTGGCGGAGTCTAATGGAATCAGCCGCCATACGGTGCGCAAGGCACTGGCGATTCTGGAAAATGAGGGATATATTACTGCAGAGCATGGGCGGGGCACGTTTTGTTCGGAGCGGAGCAGAAGCCGGGGCAATTCTAAAAATATCGCAGTAATCACCACTTATCTCTCGGATTATATTTTTCCGCGGCTGATTCAGGGAATGGATCGTGTACTGACGGAACAGGGATACAGTATCATCCTGAAAAATACCAGTAACAGCAGGAAAAAAGAAGCTCAGTGTCTGGAAGATATTCTGACGAAGGATGTGGACGGATTGATTATTGAACCCAGTAAAAGCCAGGTTTTCTGCAGAAATATGCACCTGTATGAGAAACTGGATGATTTCGGGATTCCCTATGTGTTTATCCAGGGCAGCTATCCCCAGATGAAGCATAAACCTACCATTTTAATTGATGACAGAAAAGGGGGATATCTGCTTACGCGCTATCTCATTGAGTTGGGACATCAGCATATTGTGGGGATTTTCAAGGCTGATGACAGTCAGGGAGCCGAGAGGCACAGAGGCTATGTAGATGCTCTGCAGGAGGTGGGGATAGCTTACGATCCGGAGCGGGTGATCTGGTTTCACACCGAAGACAGGAAAATAAAACCGTCTCTGATGATACAAATGTTGCTGGATCAGCAGATGAGCATGGATGCTGTTGTCTGCTATAATGACCAGATTGCAGAAGAAGTCATTCAAACATTAAAGGAAAATGGAAAGAGTGTACCAGAGGATATTTCCGTGACGGGTTATGACAATTCCTATTATGCCAAGTCCGGGGGCCTTACAACGATCGCACATCCACAGGAAAAACTGGGGGAAATGGCAGCACAGCTTCTGCTGGAACAGATTCAGGGAATCAGTGAGCAGGACAGTCAGGTGAAAAGGCTGATCGAACCGGAATTGATCATCCGGGATTCCTGCAGAAAACGATAATGGAAAAGAATCTCGTTTTACGAGTCTTAAATATACCAAACAGGAGGATTCAAAATGAAAACATGTAAAAATTACAAATTTTGGTTTGCTACAGGTTCACAGGATCTGTATGGTGACGAGTGTCTGCGCAAGGTGGCAGAGCATTCCCGGATCATCGTGGAAGAACTGAACAAATCAGGTATTCTTCCATATGAAGTGGTATGGAAACCAACCATGATTACAAATGAAGTTATTCGGAAAACATTTAACGAGGCAAATGCGGATGAAGAGTGTGCCGGTGTTATCACATGGATGCACACATTTTCTCCGGCAAAATCCTGGATTCTGGGACTGCAGGAGTACAGAAAACCGCTGCTTCATCTTCACACTCAGTTCAATCAGGAAATTCCATATGACACCATTGATATGGATTTCATGAATGAAAACCAGTCTGCTCACGGCGACAGAGAATATGGTCATATCGTAAGCCGGATGGGTATTGAGAGAAAAGTAGTTGTTGGTCACTGGGCAGATGAAAAGGTTCAGAAAAGAATTGGCTCCTGGATGCGCACTGCTGTGGGTATTATGGAAAGCAGCCATATCCGTGTCATGCGAATCGCTGACAACATGAGAAATGTAGCTGTTACAGAGGGCGATAAGGTTGAGGCACAGATTAAGTTTGGATGGGAAATCGATGCATATCCTGTTAATGAAATCGCAGAGGCAGTACAGGCAGTAGGCAAAGGCGATGTGGATGCCCTGGTGGAAGAGTATTACAGCAAATACGAAATTCTGCTGGAAGGCAGAGATGCTGATGAATTCAGACGCCATGTGGCAGTACAGGCTCAGATCGAAATAGGATTTGAACGTTTTCTGGAAGAGAAAAACTACCAGGCAATCGTAACACATTTCGGTGATCTTGGTTCTCTTCAGCAGCTTCCGGGTCTGGCCATTCAGAGACTGATGGAAAAAGGTTATGGCTTCGGTGGTGAGGGTGACTGGAAAACAGCCGCTATGGTTCGTCTGATGAAAATCATGACAGCAGGCATGAAAGACGCAAAAGGAACTTCATTCATGGAAGATTACACTTACAATCTGGTTCCGGGAAAAGAGGGAATTCTGCAGGCTCATATGCTGGAAGTATGCCCGACGGTCGCAGAGGGTCCGATTTCCATCAAAGTAAATCCGTTGTCCATGGGTAACAGAGAAGATCCGGCAAGACTGGTATTTACATCCAAGACAGGACCGGCAATTGCCACTTCCCTGATCGATCTGGGAAATCGTTTCCGTCTGATCATTAACGAAGTTGATTGCAAGAAAGTAGAAAAACCAATGCCGAAACTTCCGGTTGCCACAGCATTCTGGACACCGAAGCCAGATCTGGCTACAGGTGCTGAAGCATGGATACTGGCAGGCGGCGCTCATCATACCGCATTTTCCTATGACATCACTGCAGAACAGATGGGTGACTGGGCAAATGCTATGGGTATCGAGGCTGTATATATCGATGCAGATACCACAATTCGTCAGTTCAAAAACGAATTGAGATGGAACTCTGTGTACTACAGATAGGAGTTTATTTGGGAAATTTTCCGTCCTTTTCCATGTAAATTACAAAAAAAGTATACATGTGAGTTTTAATTTGTTATAATGAAATCAGAGTCAAACGTCATCATTTAGGATGACAGAAAGCGAGGTTTTTATTATGTGTAAAGATAAGACAATTGCTGCGATTCAGAGTGGAGCAACCAGTCTTGGTATCGAGTTTGGTTCTACCAGAATCAAGGCAGTGCTGATTAATGATGAGCATGAGACGATTGCATCAGGAAGTCATGAATGGGAGAATCGTCTGGAGAATGGTATCTGGACGTATAGTCTGGAGGATATCTGGAATGGTCTTCAGGACAGTTATCGTGACCTGAAAGAAGATGTGAAGAAACAGTATGGTATAGAGCTGGAAACAATCGGTGCCATTGGTTTCAGTGCCATGATGCATGGCTATATGGCATTTGATGAGCAGAATGAGCTGCTTGTGCCGTTCAGAACCTGGCGTAATAATATCACAGAGCCTGCGACTAAAGTGCTGACACCGCTCTTTGGACAGCAGATACCGCAGAGATGGACGATCGCTCATCTGTATCAGGCTATTTTAAACGGTGAAGAGCATGTGTCAAAGCTTGCTTATGTTACTACCCTGGCCGGATATATTCACTGGCAGCTGACAGGAGAAAAAGTGTTGGGAATCGGTGATGCATCCGGTATGTTCCCTATCGATTCAGATACTCTGGATTATCATGAGGAAATGGTGCAGAAGTTCGATGCACTGATAGCAGAGAAAAATTATCCGTGGAAATTGCGTCAGATTTTCCCCCAGGTTCGGACTGCCGGACAGAATGCCGGTGTTCTGACGGAAGAGGGAGCAAAACTTCTGGATCCATCCGGAACACTGAAACCGGGAATTCCTGTCTGCCCGCCGGAAGGTGATGCCGGAACAGGAATGGCTGCTACCAACAGTGTGGCAAAACGAACCGGAAATGTGTCTGCAGGAACTTCTATTTTCGCTATGATCGTTCTGGAAAAACCATTATCAAAAGTGTATGAGGAGATTGATCCGGTAACAACACCTGACGGAAGTCCGGTAGCTATGGTACATTCCCAGAATTGTACCTCTGATCTGAACGCCTGGGCAGGATTATTCAGAGAAACTCTGGAAAGTTTTGGTGTAAAAGTGGATGCCAATGAGTTGTATGGAACTCTTTACCGGAAAGCCCTGGAGGGTGATGCAGACTGCGGCGGACTGTTGTCATACTGCTATTATTCCGGCGAACATATTACGCATTTTGAAGAAGGACGTCCGTTGTTTGTTCGGACACCGGACAGCAAACTGAACCTTGCCAATTTTATGAGGACTCATCTTTACACCTGCATGGGTGCACTGAAAATGGGTATGGATATCCTTTTGAAGAATGAGGGCGTTGTAGTTGACAAATTGCTTGGTCACGGTGGTTTGTTCAAAACCAAAGGTGTGGGACAGAAGTTTATGGCAGATGCTATGAATGCTCCGGTAGCTGTGATGGAGACGGCTGGCGAAGGCGGAGCCTGGGGAATTGGAATTCTGGCTGCTTACATGAAGAATAAAAAAGAGGGCGAGAGCCTGTCTGCATATCTGGAGAATAAAGTATTTGCAGGAAAAGAAAGTACCCAGATTACACCGGAACCGGAAGGAACAGCCGGATTTGAAGCGTTTATGGAACGCTATAAGAATGGGCTTGCTATTGAGCGTGCAGCCGTAGAGCATTTATCCTGAAAAAGTGGTCAATTGGAGGAATAACGCATATGTTAGAAGAATTAAAGAGACAGGTGTATGAAGCCAACATGCTTCTGCCAAAACATGGACTTGTTACATTTACCTGGGGAAATGTAAGTCAGATCGACAAAGAAACAGGCTATTTTGCCATCAAACCAAGCGGCGTGGATTATGATAAACTGACACCGGAAGATATGGTTATTATGGACTTGGAAGGTAATAAAATAGAAGGAAAATACAATCCTTCTTCCGATACCCCAACTCATCTGGAACTGTACCGTGCTTTTCCGAATATCGGAGGTATCGTACATACTCATTCATCCTGGGCAACCAGCTGGGCACAGGCGGGAAGAGGGATTCCCTGCTACGGAACAACCCATGCGGACTACATTTATGGGGAAGTTCCCTGTCTGAGATGTCTGACAAAGGAAGAGATTGACACTGCTTATGAAAAAAATACAGGTCTTCTTATCGTAGATTATTTTAAAGATAAGGATTATGAGGCAGTACCGGCAGTACTTTGCAAAAACCATGGTCCTTTTACCTGGGGAAAGGACGGACATGAGGCTGTCCATAATGCCGTTGTTCTGGAAGAAGTTGCAAAAATGGCGGCAAGATGTGAGATGATCAATCCACAGGTTCAGCCTGCACCGCAGGAACTGCAGGATAAGCATTATTATCGCAAGCATGGTGCCAATGCATATTATGGGCAGAAATAAGTTGCTCTTCACTTTGTGACCAGCAACGCAGCCTCTGGTTTGTGCCATTCGCAGCGGGTCTTATAATTGACAAAATTCGCAACCGGTGTTATCATTTTTTTCGAAAAACAGACATTAGAGAATGGAGGCCCGTTTCATGTCAAAGAAGAAGAAAGCCGGAGTTGTGATACTGATTATACTGTTCATTCTGGCTGTCGCTGCGGGAGCGATTTATTTTTTGGGACACCGCTACTATGCGAAAACAAATTTCCTGTCAGATGAAGAAGCTGTGGAGCAGATTGAGAAGCAGAAAGCCGAACAGGAAAAAGCAGCAGCTGATGAAGAGACCGAACCGGAAGAAGTCGATCCGGAGCTGTTGGAAGCTCAGCGGAACATGGCAAAGTATGCATCGTCAGAACCGATTACCACGGATGGAAATGTTTACAATATTATGCTTGTAGGTCTGGATACTACAAAAGAGAACTATGTGGGTAATTCTGATTCTATGATTCTTATATCGATTAATTATCGGCTGCATAAGATTTCTATGATTTCTTTTATGAGAGATCTGCATGTTCACATACCCGGTGTTGGTTATCGTAAATTGAATGCGGCATTTCCTAACGGCGGGGGACCTCTTCTGCTGGAAACCATCGAGGAAAACTTTAAGATTGAAATTAATCGATATGCCACCGTCGATTTTGGAAATATGATTGATATTGTGGATGCGATTGGTCCTATTGAGATTACCTTTACGGAAAAAGAGGCGGAAAATGCCAATAAAAGTATCAAACAGCAGTGCAGAATCCTGAAGCTTAAGTCTAAGAAGTATCTGATTCCCGGGGAGGGAACATATTTGTGCAACGGTATGCAGACAGTAGCTTATGCCCGTATTCGTAAAGTCGGTAATGCTGATTATCAGAGAACGGAACGGCAGAGGGAAGTTTTGATGAAACTTCTGGAGAATATCAAGGCAATGGATCTGGATGAACTGGATAAGCTGGCGACAAAACTGCTGCCTATGGTGACTCATAATGTGCCGGAAAGTGAGTTCTGGGGTCTTCTTGCAAAACTGCCGATGCTTCTTACTTATAACATTGAACAGGATCGAATCCCTTATGACGGTATGTTCCACAGTTATAACGGCAATCTGGTTCCTGATTCGGAGAGTACTGTGCGAAGACTGAAAGAAACCCTTTATGGCGAAGATAGTCTTGATGATGAGGGAAATGTGATTGATGAAGAAGAACCGGAGGAAGTTGATTATATCGTGAATGATGACGATGAGTATGCGGTGGAACATGAGATTATGAAGAAAGCAGATCCGTGGCAAGTCTGGGGATTTGAACAAAATCAGCAGATTCTGAAAGAACTGCAGCCTGTGCGGAGAGCAGCTGTAGTTGCTGACTGTATCTCTTTTGACAACCTGGTACTGCCGAAGAACAAGGATGGCGTGAAAAATCCTTATATCGCATCTAATTTTATTATCCATGTGCCGGATGCACCACAGGAAAAAAATTATACACTGGTGCGGGGCAGTTATCAGTGGAAAAAAAGAATAGCGGGAACGGGAATTCGATAAACAGGAACCCGGAAAGTATGCGAGTGCAAACATACTTTCCGGGTTTCTGTTTATCGGATTCCGTAATCCAGATGCGATAAAATCTCATCATCCCGATCAACTTTTCCCTTATAATCCAGTATATTTAATTCCACTCCATAGAGAAGACGGATGCCGCAGCGGTCATGTGGTGTCATAGCCTGGTTCCTGAAATAAGAGGGAGTTCCGGCTCTCATCGTGTGTGTATGAATATCAAATTGCATAGAGCACCTGTCTGAAAGTTCTTACGAATAGTATGATAAAAATTGGTTATATTGTCAAGTTAAATACAGAATACCACATAAAACCAAAGAAAGAAATCGTAAAATTGCCATATAAAATTGTTGAAACAGACTTTTGTTTCGTTGACTTTGTACAAAAAAGAGAGTATAATAAATGCATATGTAATGAGAACGAAATTTCCAGTTCTGTTTTTGATGCAGAAGACAGAAAAACAAGTCTTTGTCCTGAATCGAAAACAGGAAAGCAGACAGGAGGAGATTGAAAAAACAACAGAAAACAACATACAAAACCACGATAAAACAACAAGAAACCACAAAAATGTGTTGACGTAACCGTGAAATGGGGGTATAATGTCAACATAAGCCAACAATGACAGGAGTCATATACCTGTCGAATCAATTTGTTTCAGGGAGGAAGAAAACAATGATGAACGAATTTGAAATCAAGAAACTTATGTGTGACATCGGACGCAGAGTTTACAACCGTAACATGGTTGCAGCAAATGACGGTAACTTCTCCGTTAAACTGAATGATGATGAATTCCTGTGCACACCGACTGGTGTTTCCAAAGGATTCATGACACCTGAGTACATCTGTAAAGTTAACAGAAAAGGTGAAGTGATCCAGGCCAATGCAGGATTCCGTCCGTCATCCGAGATTAAGATGCATATGCGTGTATATGAGAAGAGACCGGATGTTGGTGCTGTAGTGCATGCCCATCCTACTTTTGCAACAAGTTTTGCAATCGCAGGTATTCCGCTGAATCAGCCAATCATGCCGGAAGCAGTTATCGCTCTGGGATGTGTTCCGATTGCTGAGTATGGTACACCTTCTACTACAGAAATTCCGGATAATCTGGAAAAATATCTGCCATACTTTGATGCAGTTCTTCTTGAAAATCATGGTGCTCTGACCTGGTCCGGTGACCTGCTGTCTGCTTATCTGAAGATGGAATCTCTGGAGTTCTACGCAGAGCTGCTTTACAAGTCCAGAATGCTGGGCGGACCGAAGGAATTCGATCAGGCACAGATCAAGAAACTGTATGAAATCAGAAAGAAAATGGGTCTGCCGGGCAAACATCCTCTGGAAATCTGCCAGAACAGAAGCGGCCTGAACTGCCATAACTGCAGAGGCTCAAATATCTGTGATGAACCAGCAACTAATGCAGATGTAGTAGCTGAAATTACAAAGAAAGTTATGGAGCAGCTTGGGATGAAATAAGATACAGTCTGAATGACTGCAAGAGAAAAGGGAGGTAATTCTCGTGCCTATTAATGAAAGTATGGTACAGGATATCGTGCAGGAAGTGCTGGCTAAGATGCAGATCCAGGAAGCACCGACCGGAAAACATGGCGTTTTCAAGGATATGAACGAAGCCATCGAGGCTGCAAAACAGTCCCAGAAAATCGTCCGTAAGATGTCCATGGATCAGAGAGAAAAAATCATTTCCACTATTCGTAAAAAAATCTGCCAGAATGCAGAAACTTTTGCACGCATGGGTGTAGAAGAAACCGGAATGGGAAATGTAGGAGATAAAATCCTGAAACACCGTCTGGTGGCTGAAAAGACACCTGGAACGGAAGATATTACAACGACAGCCTGGTCCGGAGACAGAGGATTGACTCTGATTGAGATGGGGCCATTTGGTGTCATCGGAGCGATTACTCCGTGTACAAACCCAAGTGAAACTGTGCTGTGTAACACCATGGGAATGCTGGCAGGGGGCAATACCGTAGTATTCAATCCTCATCCGGCTGCAATCAAGACATCTATTTTCGCAGTAAATCTGCTGAATGAGGCATCTCTGGAAGCAGGCGGTCCGGATAATATTGCATGTACGGTTGAAAATCCTACACTTGAGACCAGCAACATTATGATGAAACATAAAGATATCCCGCTGATTGCCGCTACAGGCGGACCTGGCGTTGTTACCGCAGTTCTCTCTTCCGGTAAGAGAGGAATCGGAGCCGGTGCAGGTAATCCTCCGGCACTGGTGGATGAAACAGCGGATATCCGCAAGGCAGCACAGGATATTGTAAATGGATGTACTTTTGACAATAACCTGCCTTGTATCGCAGAAAAAGAAATCGTGGCAGTTTCTTCTGTTGTAGATGAACTGATGCACTATATGGTAACGGAACAGGGATGCTATCTGGCATCAAAAGAGGAACAGGATGCGCTGACAGCAGTTGTTCTGAAAGGCGGACGCCTGAATCGTAAATGCGTAGGACGTGATGCAAAGACACTTCTTTCCATGATTGGTGTGAAAGTTCCAAGCAACATCCGCTGCATTACCTTTGAAGGACCAAAGGAACATCCGCTGATCGCTGAAGAGCTGATGATGCCGATTCTGGGTGTGGTTCGGGCAAAAGATTTCAATGATGCCGTAGAACAGGCTGTATGGCTGGAGCATGGCAATCGTCATTCAGCTCATATCCATTCCAAGAACATTGATAATATTACCACTTATGCAAAAGCAATTGATACAGCAATCCTGGTAAAAAATGCACCGTCATATGCGGCACTGGGATTCGGCGGTGAAGGTTACTGTACATTCACCATCGCAAGCCGTACCGGTGAAGGTCTGACAAGCGCAAGCACATTTACCAAGAGAAGAAGATGCGTAATGTCCGACAGCTTATGCATTCGTTAATCGGGAGGAAATAGAATGGACACAAAAAATATCAATATTGAAGAGATCGTGAAACAGGTTCTTGCCGGAATGACAGGTCAGGGCGCTGCTCCGACAGCACCGGCTGCACCGAAATGTTGCTCATCAGCAGCAGGAAGCATTCCGAAAACCGCACATGTTGCCATGCTGACAGGTCTGGAACACTTTGATGTGAAAGAGTTCCCGATGCCGGAAGTAGGCGATGACGATATTCTTGTTAAAGTTGAAGGCTGTGGTGTCTGTGGTACAGATGCTCACGAATTCAAGAGAGATCCATTTGGACTGATTCCGGTTGCCCTGGGACATGAAGGAACCGGTGAAATCGTAAAAATGGGTAAAAATGTGAAAAAAGATTCTGCAGGCAAAGATCTGAAAATCGGTGATAAAGTTGTTACCTGTATGATCTTCAAAGATAACCCGGATATCACCATGTTCGATCTGAACAAACAGAATGTAGGCGGTGCTGATGTATACGGTCTGCTTCCGGATGATGATGTACATCTGAATGGATGGTTCTCCGATTACATTCTGGTTCGCGGTGGCTCTACTGTATTTAACGTAAGTGATCTGGATCTTGATTCCCGTATCCTGATCGAGCCATGTGCAGTTCTGATCCATGCAGTAGAGAGAGCAAAGACCACAGGTATTCTTCGTTTCAACAGTCGTGTTGTTGTACAGGGATGCGGCCCGATCGGTCTGATCTGTATCGCAATTCTGAGAACCATGGGTATTGAAAATATTACCGCAGTTGACGGCAATGAAATGCGTCTTTCCTTCGCTAAAGAGATGGGTGCAAGCAAAGCTGTTAACTTTATGGAACATAAAGGAATCGAAGCTCTGACAGCAGCTGTAGAAGCAAGCTTTGACGGACATCCGGCTGATTTCGGATTCCAGTGTACCGGTTCTCCGGTGGCTCATGCCAATATTTACAAGTTCATCCGCAACGGCGGCGGACTCTGTGAACTGGGATTCTTCATCAACGGCGGAGATGCAACCATCAATCCGCATTTTGATATCTGCTCCAAAGAGCTGACAATGGTTGGTTCCTGGGTTTATACTCTGAGAGACTATGCCACTACTTTTGACTTCCTGAAGAGAGCAAAAGGAATCGGACTTCCTCTGGAAAAACTGATCACTCACAAATTTGCTCTGGAAGACATCAACGAAGCACTTCAGACAAACCTGGCTATGAAGGGACTGAAGATCGCCATCGTTAACGATGCAAAGAACAGATAAGACTCTGTAGCTAAAGGAGAAAACATATGGCAGAAGCTGTAGGTATTCTTGAAGTCTTTGGCCTGACCACCGCATTCGTTGCAGGAGATGCAGGATGTAAGGCAGCCAATGTGCGGATGGAAGTATTTGACAAAAACAAACCTGCCAATGCAGACAGCCTGCCGGTTCCGCTGCTGGTAACCGTCAAGTACCGCGGCAGTGTGGCAGATGTGACAGCAGCAGTTGAAGCAGGAGAAGCAGCAGCGATGACTATGGGCGGTGTGGTTACAAAACATGTAATCCCGAACCCGGAGGATGGAACACAGAAAATGTTAAAAATCAGTGCTCTTGATAAGAATTAGTATGACTGAATTTTTTGTGAAGCTGTAATACATTAGAATTTTTATTTTTCAATCTAGGAGGATATATAAGATGGCTAAAGAAGCATTAGGAATGGTAGAAACCAGAGGACTGACCGCTGCAATCGAGGCAGCAGATGCTATGACAAAAGCAGCAGAAGTAACACTGGTTGGAACAGAAAAAATTGGTTCCGGACTTGTTACTGTTATGGTTCGCGGCGATGTAGGAGCTGTAAAAGCAGCAGTAGAGAGCGGAAGTGCAGCTGCATCCAGACTGGGTGAGCTGGTAGCTACACATGTTATTCCGAGACCACATGAAGATGTAGAAAAGATTCTTCCGACCGTATAATAAAGGAGAAAATCCATGGGAAATTCGTATGGCTTTGTAGAAATCACGGGTGTGGTTGCTGCAATTGATGCACTGGATATCATGTTGAAAGCAGCAGATGTAAGCCTGGCTACATGGGAAAGAAAACTGGGCGGACGGCTTGTCACCATGGTAATCGAAGGTGATGTGGCAGCGGTGACGGCAGCAGTCGATGCAGCGGTTGCCGGCGCAATCAAAAAGCCTGTGCTGCATGCAGTCATTGCTCGTCCCCATGAAGAAACAGTACGAATGGTAGAGTTGAGTGCTAGTCGCTGGAAAAAATAGGGGGACTTACGATGGCAGAGATCAAAAAGACAACATCCAAAGCTCCGGCACCTAAAAAGGCAGCAGCCCGAAAAACTACCGGAACGAGGAAGTCTGCTGAGGTAAAGACAGCCGCAGCAGAAACGAACACGGAATCTGCAAAGATTACTGAAGAAATTACAGGTACAACTAATAATATAGTCCATAAGGAGGAAAAAAGAATGACACAGGAAGCATTGGGAATGGTTGAAACCAGAGGTCTGGTAGCAGCAGTTGAAGCAGCAGACGCTATGTGTAAAGCAGCTAATGTAACATTGATCGGAACAGAAAAAATCGGTTCCGGACTGGTAACCGTTATGGTTCGTGGTGATGTCGGAGCAGTTAAATCCGCAGTAGAAAGCGGAGCAAGCAGTGCATCCAGACTGGGTGAGCTGGTAGCTACTCATGTAATTCCAAGACCACACACCGACGTAGAAGCAATTCTGCCGCAGGTAAAATAGTAGCAGTTCTTCCGCAGGAAGGTAGGTGTTGTACTTGGATACACAGAATATTGAATTGATTACCAGAATGGTTATGGAAAGTCTGAAAAAACAGGAACAGAGACAGGAAGCAGGATATATGGTTCCTATTGGTGTTTCTGCCAGACATATTCATCTTACCCAGGAAGATCTGGAAATCTTATATGGACCGGGATATCAGCTTACAAAGAAAAAAGAATTGATGGGTGGTCAGTTTGCATCCAATGAACTGGTTACCATCGTAGGACTGAAGCTGAGAGCGATTGAAAATGTTCGTATTCTGGGACCATGCAGAAAAAAATCACAGGTAGAGATTTCAGCAACAGATGCTCTCAAACTTGGAGTAAAAGCACCGGTTCGTGAATCAGGTGATATTGCAGGATCTGCTCCGATCGCACTGGTAGGTCCTAAAGGAGCTCTTTACCTGAAAGAAGGATGTATCGTTGCAGCAAGACATATCCATATGTCTCCGGCTGATGCAAAAGCAGCAGGGGTACATGACGGTGATTATGTGTCCGTGAAAGCAGACAATGAACGCGGAACTATTTTTAATAACGTAAAAATCCGTGTGGATGAAAGCTTTACACTGGAGATGCATATCGATACAGACGAGGCGAATGCTTCCCAGATTGCTACTGGCAACACAGTAAGAATTGTCAGATAAAACTTAACGGAAGCAATTACATGGAGGTTAACTATGATTGTAGGTAAGGTTGTAGGAAGCATTGTTTCTACAAGAAAAAATGATAAGTTAATAGGCAACAAATTCATGATTGTAGAACCGGTGCACCGGATGCAGGCTGACAGCAGTCAGATTGTTGCCATCGACAATATCGGTGCAGGTATTGGAGAGTATGTGTTAGTTGCTCAGGGAAGTGCAGCCAGAATTGGTTGTGGTTTAGAAACAGCGCCAGTTGATGCAGCGATAGTAGGTATCATTGATGATGGTGCAGGATTGGAGTAATCGCATGGATATCAAAGAGTTACAAAAAATCATACAGGAAAATGGTGTGGTTGGTGCCGGTGGTGCCGGTTTCCCTACTTATGTAAAGGTAGATGAACGTGCGAACACCATTTTGATGAACTGTGCAGAATGTGAGCCTTTGTTAAAATTACATAGACAGCTGTTGAAGGTATACGCGAAAGAGATTATGCAGACATTTCACATGATTGCCGAAACAGTTGGAGCAAAGGAAGCCATTATTGGTGTGAAAAAGTCCTACAAGGATACGGTAAATGCTTTGAATCAGCATCTGGGTGAATTTCCCGAGATGCGTCTGGCCCTTTTGGATGAGGTATATCCGATGGGTGATGAAATTGTATTGATTTATGAAGCAACCGGGCGTGTGGTAAGACCGGGAGGTCTTCCCATCGAAGAGGGTGTTGCAGTATTCAACGTAGAGACTGTTTACAATATTTATCGTGCAGTTAATCATAATCAGCCGGTAACGGATAAGCTGGTTTCTGTAGTGGCAGAAGTAGAACATCCGGTAACGGTTCGTGTCCCCATCGGAACACCTCTCTCTGAGGTAGTTGCCATGGCGGGCGATACAACAACAAAAGATGCAGTATACTTTGTGGGCGGCCCGATGATGGGAAATCTCGGAAACGGCAGCCAGCCCGTGACAAAGACGACAAATGCAGTACTGGTTCTTCCGCGCGATCACACGATTGTTCAGAAAAAAATCAGAAAATCATCCATTGACATGAAACGTGCAGCGTCAATCTGCTGTCAGTGCCGTACCTGTACCGATCTGTGTCCGAGAAATAATCTGGGACATCCGATCGATCCGGCATTGTTTATGAGAGCGTCAGCAAATAAAGATTTTCAGGACATGAATCCTTATCTGAATGCAGCATTCTGCAGTTCCTGTGGAGTCTGTGAGATGTTCTCCTGTCCTCAGAGTCTTGCTCCCCGTTCTCTTCTGGCAGACATGAAGGGCGGTCTGAGAAAAGCAGGCATCCGTCCTCCCCAGGGAGTACAGTCGGCTCCGGTGAAAGATTCCAGAAAGTACCGCAAGGTTCCGGAAGAAAGACTGATGGCCAGACTGGGACTTACCAGATATGATAAAGATGCTCCGCTGAATGATAAGGTAGCAGATGTGAAGAAGGTTACCATCAATCTCAGTCAGCATATCGGAGCACCTGCACAGGCGATTGTCAATATAGGAGACAGGGTAACAGTCGGACAGATGATCGCAAAACCTGCACAGGGTCTGAGTGTGGGAATCCACGCATCCATTACCGGTGTGGTTCTGGATGTCACAGATCGTGCAGTAGTAATTGAGGCAAAGTAGAAAGGACGTGTACTGTATGAGTAAAGCAATCGGTATGATTGAATTTAAAACCACGGCAACTGGTATCACGGCAGCAGATGCCATGGTAAAAACTTCAGAAGTAGAGCTTATTGAGGCACAGACAGTATGTCCTGGAAAATATATTGCTATTATTTCTGGAGATCTGAGTGCCGTAAAAGCGGCAGTAGATGCAGCTTCCACTCAGTATGAAGATCAGCTGATCGATAATTTTGTGCTGGGTAATCCTCATGAATCTATTTTCCCGGCTCTTTACGGAGCAGCACAGATTGAAAAGGTCAGTGCACTGGGAATTTTGGAAACATATGACGCATCTTCTATTATTGTGGCAGCAGATGCTGCAGCGAAGACAGCAATTGTAGACTTGATCGAGGTGCGTGTAGCGAAAGGTATGTGCGGTAAATCTTTCATGCTCATTACCGGAGAAGTTTCCGCAGTTACAGCATCCATAGAGAAAGCAAAAGCTGTTGCAGGAGAAAGAGGTATGTATCTGGATTCTTCTGTTATTGCACATCCGGATGCAAAAGTAATTGAATCTATTTTGTAAGAAAAGGGGACGGAGGAAGGCAGCTTTCTCCGTCCACGTTCGTTTTTAGGGAGAATACTCCCACCCGACTGATTTCTAAGAAGGAGGACAAGTTGTATGCTAGCATTGGAAAGAAGAAATCGGATTCTTGAGAAACTGCAGGAAGAAAAACGTGTGGTTGTCAGTGAATTAAGTCAGTTATACAACGTGTCAGAAGAAACCATCCGGAGAGATCTTGATAAACTGGAACACGAGGGTTATGCCATAAAAAGCTATGGGGGAGCGGTTATCAATGAAAACAACAGCATTGATATGCCCTTTAATGTTCGTAAAAATCGAAATGTATTGGGAAAACAGAAGATCGGTACGCTGGTTGCAAATCTGATTCATGACGGAGACTGTATTATGCTGGATGCCAGTACGACAGCGGTATTTATTGCAAAAGCGATTAAAGATAAAGAACGTCTGACTGTAATTACGAATTCTATCGAAATCATGATAGAGTTGGCTGATGTGTCCGGCTGGAACATTATTTCCACTGGTGGAATGATGAAGGAGGGTTATCTGGCGCTCCTGGGCACGAAAGCGGAAGATGGCATGCGTTCCTACTATGCGGATAAAGCTTTTGTATCCTGTAAGGCACTGGATCGTACCAGAGGGATTATGGATTCCAATGAACTGTTTGCCCATGCAAAACAGGTGATGATGGAATCTGCCAAAGAAAGTATTCTGGCGGTCGATCACAGTAAATTTGACAATACAGCATTTGCCCGGGTAACCAATACACAGAATCTGTCAGCGGTGGTGACGGACATGAAGCCATCACAGGAATGGCTGGATTTTCTGGAATCCCGGAATATCAAATGCTATTATCCGGAATAGAAAGGCGGAAGTTATGGACAGTTTTGGAATAAAAACGCAGATTTATTTTGGAAGTGGGGCATTATCCCGTCTGAAAGAAATTCCTTATCGTAAAGTTCTCATCATTACAGATCCTTTTGTGGTACAGAGTAAAATGATTGATCTGATCACAAAACCTCTCAGCGAGAGTGGGATTACTTATGAGGTGTTTTATGATGTTGTACCGGATGCACCACTGGATAAAATATCAAACGGTGTGAAGAAATTTCTGGAGTACAAACCCGAGGCGATTGTGGCAGTAGGCGGAGGGTCAGCCATTGACTCCTCAAAAGCCATCAGGGTATTTGCCCTGAAAATAGATCCTTATGGGGAAGTGGGATTGATTGCCATCCCGACCACCAGCGGAACCGGTTCGGAGGTAACGTCTTTTGCAGTTGTCAATGATACAACAGCTAAAGTGAAGTATCCTCTGGTCTCAGAACGGCTGACTGCTGAGGAAGCAATTCTGGATGCAGAGCTGGTAAAAAGTGTTCCCCCCGCAATCACTGCTGATACCGGTATGGATGTATTTACCCATGCACTGGAGGCTTATGTGAGCACCGCACACAATGAATTTTCTTCTGCTTTGGCAGAAAAAGCCATTGAGATCTGTGGTGTGTTTCTTTTAAGAGCTTACCTGGATGGCAGTGACATGCATGCAAGACAGAAAATGCATGTGGCTTCCTGTCTGGCAGGTCTTGCATTTAATTCGGCATCTCTGGGTATTACTCACAGTATGGCGCATCAGCTGGGCGCATTGTTCCATATTCCTCACGGAAGGGCCAATGCAATGCTGCTGCCGCATATTGTAGAATTTAATGCAAACATCAACAAGCATTCCAGAAGCCAGAAGGAATATCTGCCATCGGTGAAACGGTATGCGAATATTGCCCATATTCTGGGGCTCAGTAACTACAATGAAGTAATGAGTGTCCGTTCGCTGGTGAACTGGATTCAGTTTATGCAGAAAGAGATGAATATTCCGCTGACGATTCAGGAAATCGGAACAATCACGCCGGATGCATATTTTGCAGCAGTGGATAAGATGGCGGAGGCAGCTCTCGCAGATGCATGTACTCCAACAAATCCAAGAGTTCCAACGAAGGAAGATATTATAAAAATTTATACCAAATTATGGTCATTCTGATATGGCCCGAAGAGGTTAGTGATTATGAAATCAAAAAGAATTGAAGTACTGGACAATCGTCCGGTAAATAAAGATGGTTTCATTGATGAATGGCCGGAGATGGGATTTGTGGCAATGAAAAGCCCCTATGATCCCAAGCCATCCATCAAAATAGAAAATGGAATAATCACGGAACTGGATGGAAAGAAACGGGAAGACTTTGATTTCCTTGATCAGTTTATCGCAGATTATTCCATTCGTATTGACAGAGCAGAGGAATCCATGAAGATCTCTTCTCTGGAAATTGCCAGAAAAATTGTGGATATCCACGTTTCCAGAAAAGAAATTCTGGAAATCGTTTCGGGAATCACACCGGCAAAGATGGCAGAAGTGATCAATGAGCTGAATGTGGTGGAAATGATGATGGGTATGCAGAAAATGCGTGCCCGCAAGGTGCCGGGAAATCAGGCCCATATCACCAATCTGAAGGATGATCCGGTGCAGATTGCCGCAGACGCTGCGGAAGGAGCACTCCGGGGATTCAGTGAAGAAGAAACCACCACTGGTGTGGCAAGATATGCTCCGTTTAATGCGATTGCTCTTCTCATTGGTTCACAGGTTGGACGAAGAGGTGTCCTGACCCAGTGTGCAGTAGAAGAGGCCATTGAGCTGGAACTTGGTATCCGCGGTTTGACCACCTATGCGGAGACACTTTCCGTTTATGGAACTGAGAAAGTATTTATCGACGGTGATGATACTCCCTATTCCAAAGCATTTTTGAACTCTGCATATGCGTCCAGAGGTCTGAAAGTAAGATTCACCTCCGGTTCCGGTTCAGAAGTACTGATGGGAAGCAGTGAGAAAAAATCCATGCTGTATCTGGAGTGCCGCTGTCTGTTTGTAACGAAAGGTGCGGGAAGTCAGGGTATTCAGAACGGTTCCGTAAGCTGTGTCGGTGTAGCTGCCGGCGTACCGGCAGGAGTGCGAGAAATCATCGGTGAAAACCTGGTGGCAGCGCTTCTGGGACTGGAATGTGCATCATCAAATGACCAGAGCTTCTCTCATTCTGATATGCGTCGTACAGCAAGAACCATGCTGCAGTTTATGCCGGGCACAGATTTCATTTTCTCCGGTTATGCAGGCGAGCCAAACTATGACAATATGTTTGCCGGTTCCAACTTTGATGCAGAAGATTTTGATGATTATAATGTTCTGCAGAGAGATATGCAGGTGGACGGTGGCCTTCGCCCGGTAACGGAGGAAGAAGTAATCCGTGTTCGCCGTGAGGCCGGAAAAGCTGTACAGGCTGTTTTCCGTTATCTGGGACTGACAGAAGTTACAGATGAACAGGTGGAAGCAGTAACCTATGCCCATGGCAGCAAGGATACACTGAATCGTGATGTGGCATCGGATCTGATGGCTGCTGATGATCTGATGAAGAGAAAAGTAACCGGTGTTGATGTGGTGAAGGCTCTGGCAGAAAGCGGCTTTGAAGAACTGGCGGAAAGTATTCTGAACATGCTGAAGCAGAGAGTCATCGGTGATTATATGCATACAGCGGCAATCCTGGACGAAAACTTCCAGGTAATGTCAGGGGTAAATACACCGAATGACTATATGGGACCGGGTACCGGATATCGGGTAGACGGAAAACGCTGGGAGGAGATCAAGGCGATTCCTCACCGGATCAATGTAAATGAATTTTAAGGAGGGCTGCCAGGATGCAAGTGAATGAACAATTAGTCCAGGCGATTACCAAAGAGGTACTGAAGCAGCTTCAGAACCGGCAGTCCGGACAAAATACGGAGAAAAAATCAGGCTGCAGTCAGCCGTCTTCAACAGAAAGTCTGCAGGGAAAAACAAGAATGCGCCCCAAACATTCCTATGAAGGATATGTGCAGGCTCAGAAAGGAACCAACCCGAAAGAAATTGTGATCGGTGTAGGAGCTGCATTTCAGACAGAAATCACCAAAACAATTTCTGGAATTCCGCTGGATCAGGTACTGAAAAATGTCCGTGCAGGAATTGAGGAAGAGGGTATGGTTTCCCGCGTGGTGAAGGTACTGGATACTTCGGATGTTGCCTTTATGGCATTGGAATCGGCAAAATTATCCGGTTCCGGCATCGGTATCGGAATTCAGTCCAAGGGAACTACCGTAATTCACCAGAAAGATCTTTATCCGCTGACGAATCTGGAACTGTTTCCACAGGCTCCGCTGATTACTCTGGATATGTACCGGAAAATCGGGCGGAATGCGGCCAAATATGTCAAAGGGGAAAAAGTAACGCCTATTGAATCTTTCAATGATCCGATGGTACGTGCAAAGTACCAGATCAAGGCGGCATTGATGCATATTATAGAGACAGAACAGCTGGATCCGGAGAAAAAAATGATTGAATGGGAGGAAAGGAAATGAGCAATTATCCATTAGGAAAAAATGAAGCGGATTCCATTACTTCCAAGACAGGAAAAAAACTCTCTCAGATTACACTGGAAGAAGTAAAAAAAGGTAATGTACAGGCGGATGATATCAAGATTTCTCAGGAAATGCTGCATCGTCAGGGTCAGGTTGCAAAAGAAGCAGACAACCCGGCGATGGAAGCAAATTTCCAGAGGGCAGCAGAACTGGTAAATGTACCTGATGATGTTATCCTGAATATGTACAATAAGCTTCGGCCGAACCGATCCACAAAACTGGAGCTGGCTCTCATGGCCCAGGAGCTTCTGGAGGTTTATCACGCTCCCCATTGTGCAAAACTGGTGCTGGAAGCAGCAGCTATTTATGAGAAGCGGGGAATTTTGCTGAAATGAGGTAAAAAAGTTGAAGCTGGTTGCAGGAGTTGATATCGGAAATTCTACAACTGAAGTATGTATCGGAGGTATGGAAGAAAATGGAACCTTTCAGTTCCTTTCCTCCGCTTCCCGGATGACAACCGGAACAAAGGGAACTATTCCCAATGTGATGGGTGTGAAGGCGGCTCTGCTGGAAGCAATGGAAAAAGCAGGTCTTCCGTTGTCTGCTCTGGATGAAATCCGGCTGAATGAGGCGGCACCGGTAATCGGTGATACTGCCATGGAGACGATCACCGAGACGGTGATCACAGAATCTTCTATGATTGGCCATAACCCGTCCACACCGGCGGGGGCAGGACAGGCAGCAGGAGAATTGATTTTCCTGGAACATCTTTCTCGTGCAGATAATAAAAAATCTTACCTGGTGGCGGCTTCTGCCAGACATTCTTATGAAGAAGTAGCGGCAGAGCTGAATCGGTATATGCCCGTGAAACATATTTGCGGCGTTATACTCCAGGCAGATGAGGCTGTGCTGGTGGAAAATCGTCTTGACAGAAAGGTGCCCATTGTGGATGAGGTTCGCCACATCGACAAGGTGCCGGAGGGCAAGACGGCGGCAATAGAAGTTGCCCTGCCGGGAACAACCGTCAGGATGTTGTCAAATCCCTATGGAATTGCCACACTTCTCAAGTTGTCTCCGGAAGAGACCAGAATGATTACGCCAATTGCCAAAAGTCTGATCGGTAAAAGAAGTGCTGTGGTTATCCGGACACCTCATGGAAATATCTATGAACAGATTCTTCCGGCAGGAAGTATTCAAATGGAAGGAAGCATCGACCGGACGGTCGCAGTGGATGCAGGAGCAGAAAGCATTATGGAAGCTCTGCAGGAAGCAGGAGACATCCGGGATATCCGGGGAGAAGCAGATACCAATGTGGGTAATATGCTTTCCGGTATCAAAAAAGATATGGCAAAAGTATCCGGAGAAAATGAAAACAGTATCCGAATCACCGATATTCTGGCGGTGGATACGATGGCTCCGGTGAAAATAGCAGGTTCTCTGGCGGGAGAGACTTGTATGGAAAAAGCAGTAGGTATTGCCGCTATGGTGAAAACCCGTCATCTTCCCATGCGGCAGATTGCTCAGAAACTGGAACAGGAACTTAAAGTAAAGGCAACAGTGGCAGGTGTGGAAGCGGTGATGGCATCTCTTGGAGCACTTACCACACCGGGAACACAACTTCCGCTGGCGATTCTTGATATGGGAGGCGGTTCCACGGATGCGGCAGTGTTACATCCGGATGGAACAGTGGAGACTACCCATCAGGCAGGTGCAGGGGAACTGGTGTCCATGCTGATTCAGACAGAACTGGGACTTCGAAGCCGTGTGACAGCAGAACAGATCAAGAAATATCCACTGGCGAAGGTGGAAAGCCTGTTCCATATGCGGCTGGAAAATGGAGCCATGGAGTTTTTCCAGGATTCCATTGATCCCCGGTATTATGGGCATGTAGTGCTTCTGACACCGGGAGAACTTCTCAAAGTGGAAGAAGATATTCCGATGGAGAAGATTCTTCAGGTGAGAAAAGAAGCCAAGAAGAAAGTATTTGTAACGAACGCAATCAGAGCATTGCGCCGTGTAGCACCGGATCACAATCTGAAAAACATCCCCAATGTGGTTCTGGTGGGAGGCTCTGCGGAAGACTTTGAAATTCCGGAGATGCTGATGGAGGCATTGGCAGAGTATGGCATTGTCTGTGGACGCGGAAATATCCGGGGAGAAGAAGGGCCGAGAAATGCAGTGGCAACCGGATTGCTGCTGTCTTATCTGGGAATTGCGGCCGGCAGGTGACGGGAGGGAAGCAAATGGTAGTAAATAAACCATCGATTTTAATCTATGTCAGCCAGCCGGATCCGGATTATCTGCGTGAAGTATGCGCAGGAATCGAAGAAGAAGGTGTACTGTATCAGGTGATACCGGCAGAAGGGCAGTTGGATGAACTGGCTTATGCAGCCGCTAATGCATCCATGCTTGGTTCCGGAATCGGTATGGTCGGAAGGAGAGCGGCCATGCAGATGCGTCAGCTGTCTATGGGACACAATGTATTTGAACTGCATGCACCCCATTTCTGGCAGTGCCGTAACCTTGGCGCCAACAGTGCAAGAGCTATCAAAAAAATGCCATTCAAAACAATGTTCGGAGATGAACAGGTATGAAAATATATACAAAGACTGGTGACGCAGGCATGACCAGCCTGGTTCACACAAAAAATATAGCAAAGTCCGATGATAGGGTGGATGTGATGGGGACAATCGATGAGCTGACCAGTCACATCGGACTGACAAAGACAAAAATTAAAGATCAGCAGATTATCCATTTTCTGGAAGAGATTCAGCAGATGCTGATGACGATCATGGCAGGCATTGCGGACTCCTATAACATGAAGTATAAGCTGAAAGAAGAGGACACAGCAAAGCTGGAGCATGAAATCGATCGTCTGGAAGGTCTGTATGAACGGCCGGCTCATTTTATCCTGCCGGGAGAGAACCCCATATCCGCACAGCTGGATGTAACGAGAACTGTTGCACGCAGGGCAGAACGATGCCTTTCTCAGGTCAGCATTAAGTTTGGTGCTGATTCCGGTGCAAGGCGTTATATGAACCGTCTGGCAGATTATCTGTATGTGCTGGCACGGTATTATGATGCTATGGCAGATGGCGGCAGTGTAAGTCGTAAAGAATCTTCGGATGCAGGTAGTCCGGCATCTGGTTCAGTGGCAGCAGAAAGTTCGGCGACAGCAGGAGGACAGGTTAAGGGAGGAAATGCAATGGCAGAAAATCTTACACAGGAAGCCCTGATTCAGCAGGTGATGATGCGTATGGGACAGGGTAAGATTACTCTGGAGGCTTCCAAGAAACTCATCCAGAAAATTGAGGAAGAGGCAGCCCGCAGAGGAAAGAAAGCGGTCATCGCCGTATGTGGTCCTGATGGAAACCCCATTGCAGTGCACGTCATGGATGGAGCATTTCTGGTAAGTTTTGATGTGGCAGTACGAAAAGCCTACACGTCTGTGGCTGTAAAAATGTCCACCATGGAATTGTCGAAACTGGCTCAACCGGGACAGACTTTTTATGGTCTGGAATCCCTGGATGGCGGTAAAATCGTAATCTTCGGAGGCGGTGTACCGCTGATGGTCAATGGAAATATCATCGGCGGTCTTGGAGTATCCGGCGGAACCGGAGAAGAAGACCACAGTTTGGCTGAGTATGGATTGTCTGTACTGCAGGAAGTGCTGTAAACGGAATGAGTCTATATTGAAATGGAAAAATAAACGCCCGGGTTCGGAAACTGATATGTTTCCGGATCCGAGCGTTTTGGTTTCGCCCAACCCAGTTACTAATTACCACTCACCCCGCAAATATCATATCATCAAAGTATTCCTCTGCCTCTTCTCCCTGTATCATCTGTGGCCAGCCATTATGTTCTACTTCAATGGTCCGGGTACTGCCGTCTTCCAGTTCCACTTCCACCCAGGTCTTTCCATCCGTTCGGAGCAGGCGGCATTTGCTTCCGGCGGTGATTTTACCGTCTTTCAGTTTCAGATCTTTTTTTGCAGTGAGAGTAATGCCATTAACGATATCATAGGCATCCTGCTGAACTTCCGGCATTCCATTATCGCCCAGCGAATAGGAACGAATGCCGCTGTAAGTGCTGAGAAGATCCAGCCGTGTTTCAATGACAAATGATTCCGGATCACAGAAGATACCATTGTGTAACCCTCCTTCAATAGTATCCACATAGACAGGAGAGGTTCCGTTCAGGTCCACCACGCTGATAGAGTGGTAATCGTTATCATGTAAGGTATCCAGGTAAAGATAATTCCGATTATCTTCTGTATGAACCAGATATGGCAGAATATCATAAGACCAGGATTCAAAGGTAGTAGAGGTATCATTTACACGCACATCGATGGTTTCAATCATATCATATTCAGTGATATCCCCGTGGACAATCAGGGAGTCTGTTGTCCCGTCACCATTAATATCCGCATAAAATGGAATCTCTGTTGGAATCCGGTATGCATAACGGTCAGGAAGCTGCTGATATTTCTCTTTCAAAATACCGCCATCTGTATCTTGAAGGAAAATGGTAAGTTCGCCTTCCGTTTCTTTGGCAATGGAGCCTGCCTCAAAAGAAAACACCAGGTATTGGTACCCCAGATTCCATGCGGCATCATCTTCCAGAATATCCTGCAATTTATGGGAAAGGTTGTCTTTTAGGGAACCGGAAGGTACCTGTTTGCAAATGGCTTCTTCCAGAGCGGAAGAAAGGCTATCCATATTCTGTACCACATCATTCAGATGAAGAATTTTCCCAGTGACAGGATCAATGTTCAGTTCTTTGCAGTCGTCTTCATTTTCCTGGCATCCATAAAGAGATTCATGACATAGAATACTGACAATGGTTGTGTCTGAACGATATACCTCATGCTGAATGTAAATGCCGGAATAATAAGAGCAATTACCGGAAGATGAATGTTCGTGACAATCCTCATAACAGTCGTCCAGAGTATCCTGTACCGAATCCCTGATATCCATATTATAATCAGTTAATGCATCCTGAAGTTTGGGGTATAAGGAATCTCCGGTTTGAATGGTACTGTAATATCCACTGCAGAAAACCTCCTTTTCGTCCCCTTTTGTTATGGATTCATGAGAGAGAAGAAGAGAAATTGACTGCGGTTGAAGTTGGGATTCTGAATCAGTCAGGCCATCAGCTGAAGGATTCTGTGCCGGAGATGGTTCCTGCTGGTCGGAAACATCGTCAGCGGCTGTATCAGAAGATGGCGGAGTGGTCGGATTTTCTTCAGCATTGGCAGAATTCTGGGACTGAGGTTGGTTTGAGTTATCCTCTTTTTTCTGACTACATGAGGTCAGGAGTAGAGGAAGAATTAACAGGAAACATAAAGAATAAAACATTTTTTTCACAGGCATCGGCCTCCTTTCATGTGGCACTACCGGTTCTTGGAATGACCGGGGGTGCAGCCTTTATATTTTTTATATGTCTTAATAAAATAACTGAGATCATTAAATCCACAGTTATAAGCGACCTCTGTGACCGAGGCATCGGTGGTGGCAAGCTGATAGCTGGCATGCTCAATCCTCTGATAATTGAGATAATCGATGGGGGTCCGGTGTGTCATATTCGAAAAGAAACGGCAGAAATACTTTGGTGACATGTGAACCGAAGCAGATAGCTGTTCCAGTGTCAGCGGTGACGAATAGTTGGCCTCCATATAATCCAGTACTTTTTTCAACTGCATGATTTTCTTATAGTCCCTTCGATTTTGCAGTGCATTGGAAAAGTACAGATGATTTGCAAAAACGATTCCAAAAAAGTGATACAATTCTCCAAATACAATCAACTCATATCCCGTATTATGCTTTTCCATAGCATCAAAAATCTGCCAGATAATCTGATGAACCTCTGTATGTTCTGGTGTGAAGTGATGGAAAATAAAGGCAGAGTGATCAACAATCTGCTGTATGTAGGTTTCACATCGGGGATTATGTTTCAAAAAGGCATTTATATCAAAAACAATACATTGATAAATGCAGTCCTGGGGTTCCCCGGAATGAAGAATCCCACTGTTGACAAATACAATATCTCCCTGATTTGCTGTAAACTCTTTCTCATCCATGGTCACATGAAGTGAGCCTTCCAGAATACGAATAATTTCATATTCCACATGCCAGTGATAGGACATAATGTAACGGGGATGAGTACTGGTTACATGGTAGAAGGCAAAGGGAAAATCAAAAGTTCCCCGCTGTTGTGTCTCAGTAATGTTGTAATATTGCATAAAAATCCCCCTGACATATTGGAATAATTGACGAAAAAACAAAAAAGGTGAATATTATTATATTTTTTGCTATTATAACACGAGATTAAGGGTAAAAACAATAGTATAATGTCCTTAGATAGCAGGGGGGAACTGCTAAAACGTTACTGCTCACTCCGTGAATAGTAACAATAAAATATATTTTATTTTAGGAGGTATTAGGAATAATGGCAGAAAGCAGATTAATTGGCGATTACCCGGTAATTGGTATCAGACCTACGATTGACGGTCGCCGCGGAGTTTTAAAAGTACGTGAGTCTCTGGAAGAGCAGACCATGAATATGGCAAAATCCGCAGCAAAACTGTTTACAGACAATCTGAGATACAGCAACGGTGAACCGGTAAAAGTTGTAATCGCTGACACAACCATCGGACGTGTTGCAGAAGCTGCTGCATGTGCAGACAAATTCAAAAAAGCAGGCGTTGATATCACACTGACTGTTACACCATGCTGGTGCTACGGTGCAGAAACCATGGATATGGACCCGAACACCATCAAAGCAGTATGGGGATTCAATGGTACAGAAAGACCAGGAGCTGTTTATCTGGCATCTGTTCTGGCAACACATGCTCAGAAAGGTCTTCCGGCATTCGGTATTTACGGAACAGACGTACAGGATGCTGATGACACTTCTATTCCGGCAGACGTAGAAGAAAAACTGCTGAGATTCGGACGTGCAGCCGTTGCCTGTGCAACTATGAGAGGAAAATCCTATCTGCAGATTGGTTCTATCTGTATGGGTATCGGCGGATCTATCATCAGCCCGGAATTCTTTGAAGAATATCTTGGCATGCGTGTAGAGTCTGTTGATGAGGTAGAAATTATCCGTCGTATGACAGAAGGAATCTATGATCATGCGGAATATGAAAAAGCTCTTGCATGGACCAAAGAAAAATGTATTGAAAGTTTTGATAAGAATCCGGAAGAACTGCAGAGAACCCGTGAACAGAAAGACGGTGACTGGGAATTCGTTGTTAAGATGATGTGTATCATCAAAGACCTGATGAACGGCAACAAGAATCTGCCGGAAGGCTGTGAAGAAGAGATGGTAGGACACAATGCCATCGCAGCCGGATTCCAGGGCCAGAGACAGTGGACAGACTTCTATCCAAACTGTGACTTCCCGGAAGCTATGCTGAACACTTCTTTCGACTGGAACGGAGCAAGAGAGCCGTACGTTCTGGCAACAGAGAACGACGTTCTGAATGGTATGGGTATGCTGTTCATGAAACTGCTGACCAACCGTGCACAGATGTTCGCAGATGTTCGTACATACTGGAGCCCGGAAGCAGTTAAGAAAGCTACCGGATATGAGTTGGAAGGTGTTGCAAAAGAGGCAGGCGGATTTATCCATCTGATCAACTCCGGTGCATGCTGTCTGGATGCTAACGGCGAAGCAAAAGACGCTGACGGCAACGCAGTTATGAAACCGTGGTATGAAGTAACACAGGAAGATCAGGATGCTATCATGGCAAACACAACCTGGAACTACGCTGACCTTGGATACTTCCGCGGCGGTGGATATTCTTCCAGATTTGAGACAAAAGCACAGATGCCTGCAACCATGATTCGTCTGAATCTGGTGAAAGGACTGGGACCGGTTCTGCAGATCGCAGAAGGCTGGACAGTGGCTCTGCCGGCAGAAGTATCTGACAAACTGTGGAAACGTACTGACTATACATGGCCATGTACATGGTTCGCTCCAAGATGTGACGGAAAAGAAGGACCGTTCAAGACAGCTTACGATGTAATGAACAACTGGGGAGCTAACCACGGAGCAATCTCCTATGGACATATCGGTGCTGACCTGATCACCATGTGCTCTATGCTGAGAATCCCGGTTTGCATGCACAACGTTCCGGAAGACAAGATCTTCAGACCATCCGCATGGAACGCATTCGGAATGGACAAAGAAGGCGCTGACTACAGAGCATGCAAAAACTATGGACCACAGTTCAAACATGTAAGATAATGCGTAAATAATAGAAGCGGCGGTGAAACTCAGACGAGTTCACCGCCGTTTTCCATAAAATGACATGTTTTCAGTAAAAGAGCAATATAGAAATGTGTTATTGTTCAGCCCACCACTCTTTTGAATTCCAATGTAACTGTCCACGGCATGCTGGAAATTCATTATATATGGCAATGAGCCTATCAAAATGCACTTAGGTAGGCCAAAGATTAAAGAAACAGATATTATATCCTACCAAATAAGAAGAAATGTAGGCTGAGAATCCCAGAAATAACCTACTGATCCTACCAAAATTAGAAAAATGTAGGCTACAAATTCCAGAAACAAATGATATAGCCTATAAAAATCAGAAAAAGATAGGCTGGAAATCATAACAACAACCATTGAAGCCTATCGAAAACGAAAAATGGTAGGAAGAAAATCCGAAAACTAATCAATGAAGCCTACCAAAAGACAAAATAAGCAGGACAAAAGCCACAGCAACAACCATCTGAGCCTACTAGGAACAGTACGACATGGGATAATGGCTGTCTGAAATGTAACTGTTTTTACAAGAAAACATATAATTCATATTGACAAAGTAGGAATTAAATTATATCATATATATTCTAAGAAGAGAGGTAGGACAAATTAATCTTGGTGGGAGTCCAACCTCCTTCCAAGATAAAGTCTCCGGCGGATTGCAGAGGTGCACAGATGTATTATGTCATGCAAAGCATGACGCACACCTCGCAGCAAGTACGCCGAGGCGTACTTGAAATCAGGTATTATTTGTCTTATAGGAAGGTTTTTCGACTTTCCTATAAGACAAAAGCTCTCCGGGGGGATGTATAAGATGCCTTTGATGTGAGAACGGAAAAAATAGAAAAAAATAAGAAAAGCAATTTGGTGATATGTCAAGAGAAAAATAAAAAAGATTTTCTGAAAAAAGGGTAACCTTAATAGACCTACGGTCTAAAAAGAACGTAAGTTCGATATGCGGTATGGATTACCTACTCTTTTCCGGAGAGTAGAGTTG
>JALERM010000017.1 GCA_022764165.1 Eubacterium sp.
GTTTTTGGAACATTAACGGATAAGTTTTGTTAGTTTGTGGACTCTGTTCAGACATTTAAAAGGGACAGGTAGCGGCAGTACCTGCCCGTTCTTGTGTCTGAACAGATATGCACATAGTTATCAACTATACTCTGCTGTACGACATCAAAGTAATCAATCTAGCTTTACGAGCAAGCCTGAAAAGGGGGAGCCGGTAAGCTGACGAATCATGCTACTGCCAACCGCTGTATAAACTAAAAGCTATGCTTTGCCGTCAGCTTATTCTAATTCTGTTTTCAACTCAATACTGCTATTGTCTGCAAATACCACTTTGGACACAGTCACCTCAAAGCTGTAACCGTTGATGCCTTCCTTTATCATCTTGTTATCACGGGACAAAAATGGATTGAGGTCATACTGCATGCCAATGGTCGTATTGCCATTCATATTGTTCAGGTCCTTCTCATAGGGAACCGCAAAGTTCTTACCTTCGTTTGTTGTAATCTTCACTGTCCCTGCAATATGTGCAATTCGCTTGTCACTATTGATATTAGCAGGAATACTCAGCTGTATCGCCTGAGAAAATCCCCAGGAGTCCCGATTGACTATTTCTGCCACTGGAGCCTGCAAGCTGATACGCGAATCAATTTCGCTTTGCAACGGCTTGTTAATTTCTGCCAGTTTTTCCTTTTTCGCATCCTCTATCGCTTTCAGATACTCTTTCATGTTGGAAATTTGAAGGATTTTCCATGTTCCATCATCCAGCTGCAGCATCTTGAGCTCAATGGTAAAATCTTTGCCTAACTGCTTATCGGAAAAAATAACTCCAACAACTGAAAAATCCCCCTCTTTTCTCAAATCACCAATGCCTTTGAAGCTTATATTATCAAAGTTCGTTTTCTTTTTGAGATTGTCAGCCGCCTGCTGGCTGTCCAAATTATCCGTCTTTTCCTGCTGTGCATTTTCACTATTACTGTTGCCAGTCTTAACAAACTGCTTGACCGAATCATCCAATGCTCCGACAATACCCGGTTTCAGCATTTTGATAAATCCATCGGCAAATCCCTTGATGCTTTCGTCCGTATCATCATCATCCAGGGCAGCAGCCATCAAATCATCGTAAGCACAAGATATTATATTTTCTGTATCAACATGACGTGAAAATGTATCATAATCATGTTTTTCTACCGCCTCTTTTATGAGATTGAACGTATAAGTAGGTGTACGCTTATAGTACATATACCCACCTGCTGCTGCCGCGAGCAAAGCAACTATAATGCCTATGGCAATAAAGACTTTATTTTTTCCCATCATATTTTCCTCCTGAATATGTTAATAATTCATATATATTGAATTCTGCAATTATCGTAAAAATCCTTCTTTTTGTGAAAAATTATGAAAAATTTTTTCGATGATAATAATAAAAGAACTTATATCCCAATAGCCGCTTTAGTGAACTCAGGATGATATATCTAATATTTTTCATTTCTTCGATTACGATAGTATGAATTTGATTTTTCTGTTTTTTGTCTGTTATACATGATAAAAAATAACGTGTCTAATTGCATAATCATGGCGATATAAAATACATAACTGTAATAATCTACTACTAAAGTAATACCATATTTAACAAATGTAAGAAAATAAAAAGACAACTTTGCTATTCTGATTTTACAGAAGCAAAGTTGTCTTTTTTATTTATGCATGAGTTTAAAAAAAGAATTTCAGATCTTCTTCTACTGTGCTAATTCCCGCAATACCAAAGTTCTCTACCAAAACTTTTGCCACATTGGGGCTGAGGAATGCCGGGAGAGTGGGACCGAGATGGATATTCTTCACGCCAAGATACAGAAGCGCCAGCAGAACGATGACAGCCTTCTGCTCATACCACGCAATGTTGTAGGCGATGGGCAGGTCGTTGATATCGTCCAGACCGAAAACTTCCTTGAGCTTCAAAGCAATGACAGCCAGAGAATACGAATCGTTGCACTGCCCGGCGTCCAGAACACGAGGAATGCCGTTGATGTCACCCAAAGGCAGTTTGTTGTACTTGTATTTCGCACATCCGGCTGTCAAGATCACAGCATCTTTCGGCAGTGCCTTGGCAAATTCGGTATAGTATTCCCGGCTCTTGGCACGGCCGTCACAGCCCGCCATCACAACGAACTTTTTGATCGCGCCGCTTTTTACCGCATCAACCACCTGATCCGCCAGAGCCAGAACCTGCGCGTGTGCAAATCCGCCGATCAGCTCTCCTGTTTCAATTTCAGTAGGTGCAGCGCATCTTTTTGCGTGTTCAATGATAACGGAAAAATCCTTCTGCTCCCCGATTTCTCCTGGGATATGGGTACATCCCGGATATCCTGCTGCGCCAGTAGTGTAGATTCTGTCTTTGTAGCTGTCTTTAGGAGGCACGATGCAGTTGGTCGTCATCAGGATAGGACCGTTGAAGGATTCAAATTCCTCCTTCTGCTTCCACCACGCATTGCCGTAGTTGCCGATAAAGTTGGGATACTTTTTGAATGCCGGGTAATAGTGGGCAGGGAGCATCTCTGAATGGGTATAAACATCCACGCCGGTTCCCTGTGTCTGCTCCAGCAGCATTTCCAAATCCCGCAGGTCGTGACCGGAAACCAGAATACCGGGATTTGTCCCAACGCCAATATTTACCTTCGTAATTTCGGGATTTCCATAGGCTTCCGTGTTGGCCTTGTCCAGCAGAGCCATACCGGATACGCCGTGTTTTCCGGTTTCCATTGTCAGAGCAATCAATTCTTCTACGCTGAGATTGTCATCCAGTGTAGCTGCCAGCGCCCGCTGAAGGAAGGCATCGACCTCCTCATCATTCTTCAGTAGAACATTTGCGTGTTTGGAGTATGCGGACAATCCCTTCAGACCGTAGGTAATCAGTTCTCGCAGAGAACGGATATCCTCGTTTTCAGTAGAAAGAACACCGACAGTTGCGGCTTTTTCTTCCCAATTGCCAGAGCCATTCCATTTTGCCGCTTCGGGCAGACCGGAAGGATCGGTAATCTGCGCCAACAGCACATCTTTTTCAGTCAGTGTGGCACGGATTCTTGCCTCAATGCTCTCTTTGTCAAAATTTGCATTGGTGATGGTGGTGAACAGATTCAGGGTAATCAAGTGATTGATTTCCGCAGATACCTGCTTCCCTTCCTGACGCAGTGCAGTTGTAACAGCTGAAATCCCTTTTGTGACATAGACCAGCAGATCCTGCATAGCTGCCACATCAGGCTTCTTCCCGCATACACCGGACATGGTGCAACCTTTGCACCCGGCGGTTTCCTGACACTGATAGCAAAACATTTTTTGTTCCATAATAGACCTCCTAAAAACTTTTAAGATTTGAAATGATGTAGTTACTTTTCAATCAAAAAAGTATATAGATGCGCTTGAATTAATCTACCCAAGCGATTGCAGACACAGGACACGAATCAATTGCATCCTGCACGGCGCTTTGATTGTCATCGTTTGCTGGTTGGTATGCTTCCGCCTTCTCGTACTCATTCATACGAAAAACTTCGTCGCAGATCCCACAGCAAAGCCCGCAGCCAATGCAGAGATTCTGATCTACTTTTATTTTCATAAAATCACCTCCCTCTGTCAATTTTACGTTTGATTAAAATACAACGACCAAAAGCATCTTGAACGCTTCCTGTCCATATACCGCGTGAGGGTGTCCAGCTGGCATGACGATGGATTCTCCTTCATGCAACAGATATTCTGTGCCGTCAATGGTAATTTTTCCAACGCCATCCAGACAGGTTACGAAAGCGTCGCCGCCCGATTCATGGGTGCTGATTTCCTCGCCCTTTGCGAATGAGAACAGGGTAATACTTACTGCCGGATTTTGCGCCAGCGTCTTGCTGACTACCTGCCCCTCCTGATAGGAGATCTGCTCCTTCAGCGTCAGAACCTCGGCTTGCGCAATGTTTTTCATTTTTTTACTCATAACAGTCACCTCCTGCAATATAATTTGTTTTGTCTGTCGGATATATTCCAAAAACTGAAGAACCGAATCATAGGTTATTCCAGAATCTTTCCATCAATCGAGATAGTGACCACCTGCCAGGGAATGAATTTTCCGCTTGCCTGCAATGCTTTTTTAGCAGCTAACTCCAGTCCGCCGCAGCAGGGAACTTCCATCCGCACAATGGTCACGCTCTGGATATTGTTGTTTTGGATAATCTGCGTCAGCTTTTCGCTGTAATCCACGTTGTCCAGCTTGGGGCAGCCAATCAGCGTAACCTTCCCACGCATAAAATCCTCGTGCATTCTGGCATAGGCATATGCGCTGCAATCTGCCGCAATCAGCAACTTGGCTCCTTCAAAGTAGGGGGCACCTACTGGGACCAGCTTAATTTGGCAGGGCCACTGCCTCAGCTGTGACTCAGCCTGCATCGGGGCAGAAGGAGCAGATTCCTGCGAATGCTGGATTCGCTGCATTCGGCTGCCCGGGCACCCCGCATGAACACCAACGGAAGGAGAATTCATTCTGTTCTTTTTTCTCATATTTTCCTGCACAGCCTTTTCGTCATAGGCAGCAGCTTCCCGTTCCACAAAGGAAATCGCACCGGTGGGGCAGGTTGGCAGGCAATCGCCCAGACCATCGCAATAATCGTCCCGCAGGAGTTTTGCCTTCCCGTTTACCATGCCGATAGCCCCTTCATGGCAGGCTTCGGCGCAGGCCCCACATCCATTGCACTTTTTATCGTCTATCTGAATAATTTTCCGAATCATGTTTGCTTCATCCTTTCTCTTGCGTTTCTGGATTTAGTATACTATAATATGAAATGAAAGTCTGTTGTTATAACAACAAGGAGTGAAAAATATGAATTTATCCAATACACAACTGTTTCGAGGACTGGAAGAAGCAGAGATTACATCTCTTTTGGGTTGCCTGAATGCCACAACGCGTAGTTTCCAAAAAGGAGAGGTAATCCTTTCAGAAGGAAACATCACGGAAAATATCGGGATCTTGCTGTCCGGCCTGGCGGTGATCTCCTGCAACGATATCTGGGGCAATACCAGTATTTTGGGTCATGTTGCGCCCGGCTCTGTATTCGCCGAGGTGTATGCCTGCATTCCGGGGGAGCCGATGTTGGTTACGGTGTCCGCTGCGGAGGATACATCCATATTGTTTATGAATGTGGGGCGTGTCCTGGCTACTTGTACCAATTCCTGTCCCTTCCACACAAGACTTGTCCGAAATCTGCTGACTGTCTGCGCTCACAGAAACCTTCAGCTTTCTCAAAGAATCCAGCATACCAGTTCCAAATCCATTCGGGGGCGGTTGATGTCCTATTTTTCGGAATGCGCCAAACGCGCCGGGAGCAATTCTTTCCTCATCCCCTACAACCGCCAACAGTTAGCTGATTATCTGAATGTGGACCGCAGTACCATGTGTAACGAGCTTTCAAAAATGCAAAAAGACGGAATTATTGAGTACAGCAAGAATCAATTTTTATTAAAAGATAGCTTGATGTTTCAATAGAGCGTATGAGTGATTCATTGTATGTTTTCTTCCGAGATTCCAGAAGAACGGAGTTCGTCAGCAATGGTTTCCATCAAGCAGGATTTCCCGCATCTCCTGACTCCAGTAATGACTTTTATGATATCGTCGTCATGGTAAAAGCTTCGTATCTTTCCAAGGTACTTTTCGCGTTTGAATAATCCTGACATCTCCATTCTTCCTCCTACCTTAGTATAATACCATAGAGCCTTATAATGCTTGTTATCATT
>JALERM010000053.1 GCA_022764165.1 Eubacterium sp.
ATGCACCGCACAATTCAAAGAAAAAGTCAATAGTTTTTGAAAATTTATTTAATTTTTTTTTCCTGATTGGGAGGAAAGTAAAAAAACAGATATAAAAAAAGAGCGGAAATTCAGGCACTTTGAGTTTCCGAGACCGCTCATACAAAAAATGGGAGTTACCGTGCTTAACGATTCCTTCGTTCGATTCAATGAGGAAATTGTAATTGGCGGTATGACTTCATACTTCTATCACAAATGCGAGAAGTACGATCCAGAGATTCCAATGGCACTCTTTCCAGAGGTGGCGTGGCTGGATGAGTTTGAGAACCAAGAAGGATACAAAATCCTACTAGACCATCAGCCCGACAATTATGATCCATATACAAAGAAGAGAAATATAGACTTGATCCTTTCTGGTCATGCTCATGGAGGGCAAATAAGACTGTTTGGAAAAGGATTATACGGGAAAAGCCAAGGGTTCTTACCGAAATATGATGGTGGAGTTTTTGACCAGAAACTGGTAGTCAGCAGAGGGCTGTCAAACACCTTACCAATTCCAAGACTGTGGAATTCAACAGAAATTGTTTTTATAGAAATAAAGGGAGAGTAGTAAATGTCAGTTAAATTATCGGCTTGTATAGTCGCCTATAACAATTACGAAGATATAACAGTTGCTATAACGTCAATGGAGCAATTTACGTCTCCAGAATTACCTAAAAGAATATACATTGTCGATAATGGTGTCGCTATTTCTTCTCCGTCTGATGTTGAAGAGTTTAAAGAGTTTATTGAGAAGTGTAACGATGTAGAGTACATCGATGCCGGACAGAATCTGGGATTTGGAAAAGGACATAACACCGTTTTAGATAAGTTGGACAGTGAGTATCACGCCATCGTTAATCCGGATATTCTATTCTGTGAAGATGCGTTCTCAAAGATTATAGCTTGGATGGATGAGCATAATGACGTTGGAATGGTTATCCCAGATATTAGAGATGAATTTGGCAAAAGACAATTGGTTTATAGAGATGAACTGACTGTGTTTGATATGTTTGTTCGGTTCTTCTGTAAGGGATTATTTCCGAAAAGAATTAAGAAGCATACTCTCCAGGACAAGGACTATAGTAAGCCATTCCAGGTTCCTTTTGGACAAGGTTCTTTTTTAGTTGTCAGAACAGATTTGTTTATGAAGTTGAAGGGATTTGACGACAACTTCTTTATGTATGTCGAAGATGCAGATTTCTGCAAAAGAGTTAATCAAGTATCCAAGCTCATGTACTTCCCTGGGGCTAGGGTAATACATAAGTGGGAAAAGGGATCGCATGGAAATAAAGTACTATTCAAGTACCATGTTCAGAGCATGAAATACTACTTTAAAAAGTGGGGAGTGAAGTGGGCATGAATAAGCGATTAGAATGGATTGATGTTTGTAAAGGAATTTTGATTATTACCATTGTATTAATGCATATTAACTTTTCATTTTGGTCAGAAAATGCAGTAGGACAATATATTGGAAACCTGACCAGTCTATATAAGGTATCCATCTTTTTCTGTGTGGCGGGTCTGACATTGAAAGATGAGAAGCTTAGAGACACATGGAACTTTATAAAGGGAAAAATCAAAAACTTATATTTAAAGATTATTGCTGTCGGTGTGATTACTGTACTTCTCCATAATGTACTGATTAACATCGGATTCTACCAAATGGGATTGGATTATACAGGAAAAGTAATGAAACCATATGGATTAGCTGACTGCATTAAGCAGATAATTCTTACATTATTTATGGCCAACAGAGAGGTTATCATCGGGCCGATGTGGTATGCAAATGTACTATTTATGGCTTTGGTAATATTGGCCCTGTCGGATTGGTTCATTCGTCTTTTTGTAAAAAATGATAATGCTAGAGTAGTAAGGTTAATTGCAACTCTGTGTCTAATGCTTACGTCATCAGCACTGACTAACGTAGCAGGATTCACAATACCTCGATTCAATAATACATTAACTGCTGTATTTTTGATCGATTTATGTCAGTTTCTATACAGAATACTTGAATGGAAGTTTGATAATCCGTGGGTGTTTACAATAGCTGCTTTAGTATTGTTAAGCCTACCACTATATGGCCATTTATCAATGACAAATAACTATTTTCAAGATCCTGCTTTCCTAATTATTGTGGCGATCTGTGGAATGTATGTGCTTTATTATCTATCTCAAAAAATGACCGGGGGGGGGTACACCAAAATACTCTCGTTCATTGGAAGACAAAGCTTTTGGATTATGGCCTTGCATTTTACAGGTTTCAAAATTGGTTCTGCAATCTTGAACTTGTTTATAAATACTGATGTGAGTAGCTTAACACCAACTGCTAGTAATGTGTTTATTGTAGCGTTTTATCTTTTTGCTGGAGTTCTTATTCCCTGTGTAGTTGGTGTGGCAATTGAAAAAACAAAGAAATTGGTGATTAGATGAAAGAACTAAAAAACATAGTGATTGTATGCGACTATGCATTCTTTGAAGGCGGAGCTGCTAATGTAGCAATGCAATCAGTCTTGGCTTTTGCTAAGCATACAGACTTAAATGTATATTGTTTCGCTGGAAGCGGTGAGCCATGCGAAGAACTTAAAAACAGCCGAGCGAAAGTTATTGCACTTGGCATGCCTGATCTTCTTGGTAATAAGAATAGAATAGATGCTTTTCTTAAAGGAATATACAACAAGAAAGCAGGAGAAGAATTAAAGAATTTGCTTTCTACATTAAAGAAAGAAGAAACAGTTGTACATATTCATACATGGACAAAGGTGCTCTCTAGTTCAGTTTTTAAGGCTTGTGAGGAAATGGGCTTTAACACATACCTGACTGTTCATGAATACTTTTTGGCTTGCCCGAATGGAGCTTGCTTCAATTATGTAGAACAAAAGATTTGTGAATTAGACCCCATGTCTATGTCTTGCTTGAAATGTAATTGTGATGCTAGAAACTATCCGCAGAAATTGTGGAGATGTGTAAGGCAGGCAAAACAGAATAGTGTGATAAGACATAATGAGAATTTGAATTATATATTTATTTCTCCTTATCAAGAAAAACAGCTTCTGAGGAGGATTCCAGAAGTAACGCATAAGCATCTGGTGAAAAATCCTATCAACGTTGGAGAACGTAAGCAAATAGAAGCAGAGAAGAACTCGGATTTTGTTTACATTGGAAGACTCAGCGGAGAAAAGGGCCCACAGCTGTTCTGTGAAGCAGTGACAAAAGCTGGAGTGCATGGTGTAGTAATCGGAAAAGGAATTCTTGAAGAGGAACTTAAAAGTAAATACCCAAACATAGAATTCGCTGGGTGGCAAAACAAAGAACAAATCAACGAACGTTTGCAGAAAACAAGAGCACTTATTTTCCCGACACTATGGTATGAAGGCTCACCATTAACGGTACCGGAAGTACAAGCTTATGGAATACCATGTATCGTCACTAATTGCAGTTCTGCTATAGACGACATTGTTCAAGGTGAAAACGGAGAAATAGTTAGTACTAATGTAGACGATATGGCTGCAGCGATTAATAGATTCAAAAATGATGAATACATCACAAAGTTATCTAGAAATACATATCAGATGTTCGATGAAAAACGCGGATCTGAAAAATGGTATGTAGATAATCTTATGAAGGTGTATCTAGAAAGATAGAGGTTTAGTAATGAGAGTAGGAGTATTATCAAGACATTCAGTTGCAAATTATGGTTCTTTGTGGCAAGCATATGCACTGCAAACCGTGATTGAACAATTGGGCTGTGAAGCAATAAATATAAATTATACTCCAGAAAAAGAAGTCGGTGGTACTCTTGCAAAAACGCTTGTTAATGTATCAAGATGGGGGAAGAAGTCAGTAACTAGACTAGCTTTTTTGGCGTATCAATACCCTAGTTTCACACATACTTTTTCAACATTCAGAAGGTATAGAAAGCTTTATTTAAAAGAGACGAAAGAGTATACTTCTTCGGAGCAGCTTAAGAGAGATTTGCCAAAGGTTGATTTGTTCTGTACAGGCAGTGACCAAGTGTGGAATCTACTTTATGACAACAAGATCGATGATACCTACTTTTTTGACTTTTTGCCGGATGATAAAAGAAGAATTGCATACGCAGCAAGTTTTGGTGGGAATAAGTTTGAAGATGGTAATGTTGAAAAATATGCAAATTATCTAAAAAAATATGATTCCATCTCTGTCCGTGAGGATAGTGGTGTTCAGATACTTAAACAATTTGGTATCAATGGTATGCAAGTTTTGGACCCCACTCTTCTTCTATCGAAAGAGGAATGGGAAAAATTACTTCCTGATAAACAGAAAAAGGAAGACTACATTTTAATATATCAGTTAAGACCAAACAAAGAATTTGATAATTTTGCAGTTGAGCTCTCAAAGAAAACGGGAATGAAATTGATAAGAATCTCTACAATGTTTTTTCAAAAGTTTAAATGCGGAGAATTCCATTATCTACCGAAACCAGAAGAGTTTTTGTGGTATATCAAAAATGCTAAATGCTTATTAACCGATTCGTTTCATGGAACTTGCTTTGCGATAAATTTTGAAACACAGTTCATTGAAATTCTTCCTGGTAGATTTAATGCACGTAATCAAAGTTTGCTCAAAGCAATGGGCGTTGAAGATAGGATTCTGACTGATTACCATGATTTTTCGCTATATGATAAGAAAATTGATTGGGGCAATGTGGATGAGATACATACATCCAAAAAAGAACAGTCAATGGAAATACTAAAGGAAATGATAGAGAGGAAAGAAGAATGAAAGTCGATGTTGCAGTTCAATCATATAAAAAACCGGAATCCCTTGTTTATACACTTCTTTCCTTAAAGAAATACTGTGGTGAGCACATAGATACAATATACATAAATGACGATTGCTCGGGCGAAGGTGTTGTAGAACACTATACTAATCCGGATTTTTTGGAATTAATGAAACCGATAAAAATTAAGGTAAGAATTAATACAAAACCAAGTGGGTATACACATACTATTGTAACCAAAGAGGTTTTGCTTAGAAAAAATATTATTCAGCAGCTTCAATTACTAGGACATTTTTTGATTAAACGAGCAAAATGGTATACAACAACTGATGATATTAGATATCAGTGGGCGATAAATAATACAGACAAAAAGTATATTTTTCTAATTCACGATGACATTAAATTTTTTGATGATGTACTTGGCTTGTATATCAAGTGTGTTGAGAACAATGATGATCTGGCGATTGTTGGGGATTTGGGTGGTTCAAAACGATGCATTTTCGGCCCGTGTGGTGGAAAATGTAGACCTGAGTTAATTAATAAGGGCATTTATCCTTGCGTTACATATCCTAATATGGGGGCTAAATCATTTATCTATAAAATGCTGGGTAGATATAGAAGATACTGCAGAATAAACGAATGGTGTGCTTTGTTAAATATTGATGTTGCAAAACAGTTAACTGAAGAAGGGATATATTTTGGCAATTACGAATCTGGTGGTGATGTAGGCACATATTGGTTCGATAAAGTAATTAAGCAGGGGTATTCTGTGTATGATCCGCTTCCAACTAAGGAAGAAAGACTTCATTTCTATTTGCATTGGTGGCAAGGCCATGAAGGGCATGATGTGTGGGTTGATAGAGGAAATGGAAAGGCAGATTACGAAAGAGAAATGATAATTTGTAAAATTATTGATGAGTTTGGATATGAGTATAGGTAGGTGCGCATATGGTAATTCGTAAAAGTCAATTGTTTGATTTTATTGTATATTTATTCGGCGCAATATTTCTGATTATAGATTTGGTTAATTGTATTTCAAAGGCCTCATCAATTTTTGTTGTCCTTTCCTTTGTTCCAATACTGTTTATCACGCTGTACATCTTTTTTAGAGAAGATGGATTTCTTACAATCGATCAGATGCTTTCAGTATATCTATTTATGTTTTGCTACTACACACCGTTGCATCAGTATGTTGATAATGTAAATATTCATGGGTTTTCCCCCATTACAACAACTGATTATGCGTTTGCCAATCTGCTCATTATTCTTTTTCTCTTAATGTATGTTTTAGGGAGAAAAGTAAGGAAAAAAAATCATAATATACAAAAGTTTACATTTAATATCCGACTTAATTCGATTTCGCTTCTAATTTTGGCAGTATTAAGCATAGGATGTGTACTTTGGCTACAGAGCAAACATGTACTATTTAGTTTGAATGAGGTGGCATCAATTTCGTCAGACGAATCTTTGAGTGTAGTTATTTTGAAAATCATCAGATTTATACCAATCTCTTCTTTACTCTTATATTTATATGCGTTGAAAGATAAGACCATCTCAGGGTCGTATAAGTTTAATACTTTAATGTTTGCGGTAATAGGCATTGTTTGTTTTATAATATTTTTTCCAATCAACGGGACAATAAGTAGGTATCTTCTTTTTGGAACCTATTTGATGATTCTACATGCTTTGTTTGAAAGGTATAATCACAAGTCTATTATTTTAATTATTGCCTTTTTGGGGTTCTATTATGTATTCCCCGCTTTTAACTTTTTTAAATTTCATTCTATAGATGAGATAGGCCAATTTGCTCTTGGAGGATTTGATTCTTCGTTTATAGATTATGATGCTTACGAAATGTTTGTACAAAGCATTCATTACGTATCCAAGGAAGGGTTATTATGGGGTAAGAATATTATCACAGCATTGCTTTGCTTCATACCTAGAAAGATCTGGACTGGAAAACTGAATCAATCTGGTGCGTTAGTCGCTGGTTATTATGGAACATCTTTTACGAATTTATCTTGTCCGATTTATGCTGAGTTTTATTTAGCTTTTGGGGTTTTAGGAATAGTGTTTTTTTCTTATTTATTCGCAAGACTTGTAAATTTTATTGAAGAAGGGAATAAAACTAATAATACCTTTTTCCGAAGTGTTTATAGCATTGCGGTAGGAATGACTATTCCACTTTCTAGAGGTGCATTGCTTCCGATGACATCATTTTTCATTAGTCTTGTCATCTCTTTAATAATTTGCTGTTTAGTATGCCAATGCAGTATAAAAAAAGGAATTCAAAGATGAAAACAGTATGTGAACTAAATAAATGTAATGGCTGTATGGCGTGTTCTTCAATATGCCCTAAAAATTGTATTACTATATCGGATTCAATTAATGCAATGAATACTGATATTAATGAGACTGCTTGCATAAACTGTAAGTTATGCGAAAGAGTATGTCCTAATATTACAAAGCCAGAAAAAACGAGTCCAATTGAGTGGAAACAGGGATGGGCAGAGAAGGATATCAGAAGTATATCAACATCTGGTGGAGCGGCTTCCGCGATTATAAAATCTTTCATACAGTCAGGGGGATATGTTGCCTCGTGTTTGTTTAAAGACGGAGGGTTTGCATTTGAACTGACAAATGACATGGAAGTTGCAAAACGATTTGCTGGATCTAAATATGTAAAGAGCAACCCTGAAGGAATATATAAAAAGGTTCAAGAAAGACTTAAAACTGATAAAGTGTTATTCATAGGTTTGCCTTGTCAGGTAGCTGCGCTAAAAAACTATATTAAGAATCAAGAAAACTTATATACTGTTGATTTGATTTGCCATGGAACACCATCAGTAAAATTACTCGACCAGTACTTGGGAGAAAGAGGCTACAGTCTAAAAGAACTCAAAGATGTTAAATTCAGAACAAAGACAGATATGGGACTTTCTGTAGACGGAGAGAAAATAAATCTATCAAGAGTTACAGATGATTATCTTTGTGCCTTTCTTGAATCCATAGATTATACAGAGAATTGTTATTCATGCCAGTTTGCATCTCTTGAGAGAGTTTCTGATATTACTCTAGGAGATTCCTGGGGAACCGAATATAAAGAAGAAGAAAAGAACGGAATTTCATTAGTTCTGATTCAGTCTGAAAAGGGAAAAGAATTAGTAGATAAGAGCGGATTAGAATTAAAAAATGTCGATTTGGACAATGCTGTTTCTCGTAATCATCAGCTTTCACATCCGTCAACATTGTCTCCTAAGAGAGAGAAGTTTTTAAACTTGATAAAGACTGGAAAGTCTTTTAAGAAAGCTACTTTTGCAGTTCTTCCTAAGATGGTAATAAAACAGAAGATTAAACTTGTATTAATCAAACTCCACCTGATGAAAATCGGGGGGGGGGGTACAGAATAACAATATATAAATAGGAGGTAAGCATGAAAAAATATAGCATATGTGGTGTGGTGGTGACATATAACAGAAAAGAATTATTGCTAAGAAATATAAATTCTTTACTGAATCAGTCATATCCATTAGATATTGTGATTTATGATAATGCGTCTACCGATGGAACTTTCGAATATTTAAAAGAAAATAGAATAATCGATCTTCCTAACGTTACTTACGTGAAAAGCGAACATAACTTAGGGGGGTCTGGTGGCTTTTATGAAGGTGAAAAAATAGCATATGAAAAAGGTTATGATTACCTATGGCTAATGGATGATGATGGATATTGTGTTAATAAAGATACGCTGTTAAAGTTGATAGAAAACATCAACGAAAAGAAAACAATACTAAACTCTCTCGTCATTTGTGATACTGAAAAAATGTTGCCGACATTTAATATCGGTGGATGCAAAACGTATGAGGAAATAAAAACACAATCAGAAGGGGGTGCCATACTTGGTGTAGGTAATCCATATAATGGTACTTTAGTGCCTAGGGAATGCTTTGATGAGATAGGTTTTACTGATCAACGCTTCTTTATTTATGGTGATGAGTATGATTTTGCGGCAAGATCGAAGAAAGCTGGTTATTATTGGAAAACAATTATTGATTCAGTTTACTATCATCCTGTAAACAGGAATGTCCTTAAGGAATTCAGCTTATTTGGTCATAAATTTGATGTGAAAGATCAGCCAATTTGGAAATGGTATTTGGAAACAAGAAATAGCACATATAACAGTATTACACATAACAATAATAGACTTATCGCATATTTTTGGCTTAGAGTGTTAGTTGTATCTTTATTCTCAAAAGATAAAAAGTTAAAAAGATTATTATACGGTTTTTTAGCGGTGAATGATGCCTTTAACAATAATTTCAACAGGCCAATTATGTTTAAGTCTTAAAGGTGGGAAAGTATGAAGAAAATTATTATATATAACTGGGATCGAGTCGATGGGAAAATAGGGGCTGGTGTGTCAGTTTATATTAGGAACCTTATATCAGGGTTGATTGAAAACGGAAATTACAAAATTATATTTTTAAATTCTGGCTTAACTTATACTGTTGATAAAGAAATAAAAATAGTTCAAGTAAATAATACATTTGACGATAGAATCGATACTTATGAAATAGTTAATTCTCCTGTTATTGCTCCAATTCAGCAGTCAGATAAAAATATTAAAGAGTATTTAACTGATAACATATTGCCAAAAATAATCTCTACTTTTATTAGGGAAATCAATCCGGATATTATTCACTTTAATAATATAGAAGGTTTATCGCTTGGTGTATTACATTTAAAAAAAGAATATCCTGAAATTAAATTTATATATTCAGTTCATAATTATTTTCCGTTATGTAGTAGAGTGAATTTATGGAAGGATGAAAAGATTGGGAAAGGTCATAATTGTGACAAAAAAGATTACTCAGAATGCAGCAATTGCTATAAAAAATCAAGCTATTTAGGGACAAAAATGATTCGATCTGGAAATAAAATTCTAGGTTATTCTTTAAAAGCCTTAGATAGATTTAGTATTAAGCGTGTTGATGTAAGTTTATATGAGCATTATCAAAAAGACACAATAGCTGCAATTAATAATAATTGTGATGCGGTGTTAGCGGTATCAAACAGAGTCAAAGAATTATTATTAAACGCAGGAGTAAAAAATGATATTATCCATACTTCATATATAGGGACTGCGGTGGCGGAACAATCTCTTCGACGTCCTTGCGTGAATGACGTTTTTAGTAGTCCTTTTGTGATAGCATATATGGGATATATGAGAGAGGATAAAGGCTTTTATTTTTTCTTGGATATGCTAGAAAAAATGTCTTTAGATATTTCAAAAAACATAAAAGTTAAAATTATAGCGAGGTATGCAGGTAAGAAAGAAGAAGTATCACGTATTCATGCACTTGAAAATAAATTTTACAAAATAGAAATATATGACGGCTATACCAAGGACAATCAAAAAGAATTACTTAAGGATGTTCATTTAGGGATAGTTCCAGTATTATGGGAAGATAATCTACCTCAAGTTGCTATAGAGCAAATTGCTTTCGGTGTTCCCATCCTTGTAAGCAATCTTGGTGGTGCTAAGGAACTATGCCAGAATGATGATTTCGTTTTTAAAGCTAAAGACACAGAAGAATTTATGTTTAAACTCCGACATATTTATGAAAACAGAGATTTATTAATTGATTTTTTTAAGACATCAAAAGAATTAGTGACGATGTCTGCCCATATAAGGGATATAGAGAATTATTATGACAAAGAATAGTGATTGCAGAGGTGTTTATATGTACGATTATTTAATAGTAGGATCTGGTCTTTATGGATCAATTTTTGCCAGAGAAGCAACAAATAAAGGATATAAGTGTCTTGTTATCGACAAACGAGATAACGTAGGTGGGAATATATATACAGAGAAAGTGGAAGGTATTAACGTCCACAAATACGGTGCGCATATCTTCCACACAAACAATCAGAAGGTATGGGGCTATATCACAAAGTTTGCAACCTTCAATCGTTTTACCAATTCTCCTGTTGCTAACTACAAAGGAGAACTCTACTCCCTTCCTTTCAACATGTATACATTCAATAAGATGTGGGGAGTAGTCACACCCGAAGAAGCTGCGGCAAAGATTGAAGAACAGAAGAAAGAAGTAAAGGGCGAACCACAGAACCTGGAAGAACAGGCTATCTCTTTAGTTGGACGAGATATCTATGAGAAGTTGATTAAAGGGTACACCGAAAAGCAGTGGGGTAGAGATTGCAAAGATTTACCTGCATTCATCATTAAACGACTCCCGGTCCGTTTAACTTTTGATAACAACTACTTCAATGCTCTTTATCAGGGAATCCCGATTGGTGGATATACAAAAATGATCGAGAACATCCTGGATGGTATTGAGGTTAAATTAGGAGAAGACTATCTGGAGGATAAGGCTAAATGGGATGGTATAGCAAAAAAGGTTGTATATACCGGTCCTATTGATGCTTATTTTGATTTTTGTCTTGGTACATTGGAGTACCGTTCCGTTCGATTTGAAACAGAAGTACTGGACAAGCCTAACTTCCAGGGTAACGCTGCTGTCAATTATACGGACAGAGAAACACCTTGGACTCGCATCATTGAACACAAATGGTTTGAATTCGGGAAGGATGAAAATGGAAACGATCTTCCAAAGACAGTAATTAGTAGAGAGTATAGCTCTGAGTGGAAACCGGGGGACGAGCCATATTATCCAGTTAATGATGAGAAAAATGGTGCTTTGTACAAGAGGTACAAGGAGCTGGCGGATAGGGAAGAAAATGTCATCTTCGGTGGTCGCTTAGGAGAATATAAATACTATGACATGGATGCTGTAATTGCATCTGTGTTAGAACGTGTAGAAAAAGAGTTTAAATAAAATGATTGGAGCTGGTGGGAGACATATGAAACAGAAATCTTTAAAACTAAATGTAATTATGAATATGATACTGACTATGTCGTCATTTATCTTCCCATTAATTACGTTTCCGTATGTTTCCCGTATTCTCCTCCCTGAAGGAACTGGAAAAGTATCGTTTGCCACTTCATTGATTTCATATTTTTCAATGTTTGCTCAGCTTGGAATTCCAACATATGGAATTAGAGCCTGTGCGAAAGTAAGAGATAATAGAGAAGAGTTAACAAGGACAGCTCAGGAACTACTTATCATTAATTTGATAATGAGCGTAATTTCTTACGTTATTCTTTTTATCGCAATTGCGTTTGTACCTCGCTTACAAAGTGAGAGAGCACTTTATGTAATTGTGAGTTTTACTATCATCCTTACTTCAATAGGCATGGAGTGGCTGTATAAGGCTTTGGAACAATATACATATATTACGATTCGGTCAGTAATATTTAAGTTTGTTGCGCTTATAGCTATGTTTTTATTAATCCATGAAAAATCCGATTATGTAATCTATGGTGGTATTTCAATTCTTGCCTCTTCTGCTTCAAGTATATTCAATTTTATCAATGTACATAAGTATATTGATTTAAAACCTGTTGGTTGCTACGATTTTGGTCGACATATAAAACCTATCGGCACGTTCTTTGCCATGGCATGCGCAACTACCATTTATACGCATCTCGATACAGTAATGCTTGGCTTTATGAAGACAGACGCTGATGTAGGATATTACAATGCTGCAGTAAAAATCAAAACCATTCTTGTTTCAATTGTTACTTCTCTTGGTACAGTTCTTTTGCCAAGAGCATCCTACTATATTGAAAATGGGTTGATAGATGAGTTTAAAAGGATAACAAAGAAGGCTCTCTCATTTGTGTTTCTGGTTGCTTGTCCATTAATGTTGTACTTTATTTTTTATGCAAAAGAGGGTATTTTTTTCCTTTCTGGAAATGCATATGAAGGGTCTATTCTTCCGATGCAGATTATAATGCCAACACTATTGTTCATAGGAATTACAAATATTCTTGGCATACAAATGTTAGTGCCTCTGGGAAAAGAAAAGGTAGTATTATATTCAGAAATTGCGGGTGCTATTGTTGATGTGATAATCAACGCATTGCTAATTCCGAGGTTTGCATCTGCTGGTGCTGCAATCGGAACATTGGTGGCAGAATTTGTCGTCTTAGTTGTTCAGTATATTGCTCTTAAAGATGATGTTGCAGAAACTCTAAAACAAATTCATTATGGAAGAATAGCTTTTGCACTCATTTTAGGAACTGTAGCATCACTATGGGTTAAAATGCTAGGATTAGGATCATTCATGACTCTTGCGATTTCTGCGGTGCTTTTCTTCGGAGTGTACGGAGTATATCTTCTTATTCGCAAGGAAGAAATGATTGTAGAAATTTGGAATATGGTTGTTGGAAAGTTAGTGAAGAAAAAATAAATTTTTGATCTCCTGAATTCGAGGTGAGAAAAATCATTACTTTGAATTCAGTTTTTATTTGCTATTTTTCTAAGTGACACACAAGGTGTCAGGTGCAAATAAAAAACTTATAAACTTAATGAAATAAGTGTAAACGGGGAGATATTTGACATATCTATCATATTAGTGTCAGATATATACAAAGTACTTGGGTCAAATCCCGTCAGTCAAAACTAACCAAAGCTCTGCCGAGGTTTAAAAGTGGAATAAGAATCCCGATACGGGTTGTATTGGAAAAATATGCAGCAGTATTAGGAAAACATATAGAATTTCGGATAAACGATGAAGAATGAAGTCTCAGAGAGAGGCTTCATTCTCATAGACATTCATAAATAATAGTATTAAAAAATAATAGAAACTCAAACTTCCCACACCATTTGGTGTGATGAACCCTGAAAAATCAATACTTTAACACATAAAATAAGGCATAAATCACTTGCATGTGGTATAATTGAGTTACGAAATACAATCACACAGCAAGGAGATTTATGCCATGTC
>JALERM010000065.1 GCA_022764165.1 Eubacterium sp.
TATGCTTCCTCTTTGCCCTCTTCTTTTCACCCATTTTCCTGGCCATTCCGCCCGTGGTTACAGGTGCCATTCTCTTGGTGGTCAGTTTCCAAATGTTTGCAGCCATCAAACACATCAACTTTACCAATCCTGTGGAGGCTATCCCCTCGGTGCTGGTCATCCTGGTGATGGCAATTATCGGAAGCATCAGCGATGGCATTGTCGTGGGTGTGATAACCTATGCTGTGCTCAATTCCACGGCTGAGATGAAGCAGGAGAGGGAACGCCGTAAACGTGGTCATTTCTTCACGATTAACAAGGACGAATAAGCGTTTATCATCAAAAAAATGATTGCTATCCTGGCATCAGGCATATCTCCCTGACGCGATAATTGGCATCGGCATCGAGACCTTCCAAGCGGGTGGGCAGCAACTGTTCATTGAAGTCTGATCGATACATAGTCAATTGTTTTTGTAAACCTGCCCATATAATTTTTAACGAAAATTGGTAAGAAAACATACGATAACTCTTGTTGTTTGGATAAAAATGTGTAATTTTGCACGCAAAGTCGGGTATAAAATGTGTGACTTGACAGTAAAAGTCGCCAATAAAATGTGTGACTTTATATAAAAACTCGGTATTAAAACGTGCAAGACTATGTATATAAGGAAGATAGAGTCGGTATTTCAGTCATGGATGGATACGCCCTCTCACAAGCCCATAGTAGTGAAGGGAGTTCGCCAATGTGGAAAAACAAGCAGTGTGGTTGATTTTGCAAACAAGCATTTCAAGCATATTGTTTATTTGGACTTTAGGGAGCATCCTGATTACAAGATGTTTTTCACCCCAAACCTTAATGTGGATGATATTATTATGCGCATAACGGCAGCTATGCCTGATGTGGAAATAGAATCAGGGAATACATGTTTCATATTTGATGAGATACAGGATTGCCCACGTGCAAGAGGCTCGTTGAAATATTTCTTTCTTGACGGGAGATTCGAGGTGATGTGTACTGGGTCATTGCTTGGAGTGAATGGCTACAAAAGCCGCGAAGAACAGGCAGAAGAAGCAGATGCTTCCATTCCTGTGGGATTTGAGGACATTGTTAATATGTATCCCATGGATTTCGAGGAATGGCTATGGGCAAACGGCATCAAACCAATGCACATCGACTACCTTAGACAATGCCTTGACAATGAGGCACCTGTTGACGCATCCATTCATGCCAGATTTCGCGAGCTGCTGCACCAATATGTTATTGTCGGCGGAATGCCAGAGGCGGTAACTGCATTTCTAAATACGAGGCAGATTGGTAAGGTTCTGTCCATTCAGCGTCGCATAGTGGACGAATATAAGGCTGACATGGTGAAATATGCTCTATTGGCAGATAAACCGAAAATCCGCGAGTGCTTTGAATCTATTCCGTCACAACTATCACGAGAGTACAAGAAATTCACCTTCTCCACGGTTCGATCTGGAGGACGTGGGCGTGATTACGTGGGAAGCCTTCAGTGGATAGAGGATGCAGGTATCATCCGAAGGTGTTATAATACGGAAACTACCGAATTGCCTTTGGATGGTAATCGCATACAGAGCGAGTTCAAGGTTTATATGTCTGACATCGGTCTGCTCGTATCTATGCTTGAGGACGGCACACAATCGAGCATATTGAGAGGTGAACTGTATGGATATAAAGGTGCCATCTTTGAGAATCTTATTGCTGATATCCTTGGCAAGATGGGGCGCAAGCTCTACTATTACCACAAGAACGGCGGCATTGAACTGGATTTCCTTATGCGCTATAAGGGGCAATGTGTCCCTATTGAATGTAAGGCTACGACAGGCAATGCCAAGTCTATGCGCACCGTACTTGGGCATCCGGAGAAATACCATGTGGATTATGCAATAAAACTTGGAGACTACAATGTAGGCAAGAAAGACAAACTGCTCACATTGCCAATGTATATGGCATTTTTATTGAATGAATAGACATTCTTTTTCAATCTTGCAAGTATGCTGCTTCGTCTCCTTGTTGTAGCTGATGCCTACGAGTAGTATGTCGCCTGTGTACAAGACGTATCTTCTATGGCATTCATGAATTCGTCGGCTACTTCCTTGTTTGGTATGTAACACTCTTGCGAATCCCCATCGTAAGCCAAATAGCCGAGGTGAATCAACACGGTCAGCACATCATTCCGGCTTCTGACGATACGCATGTCATTTTGGAATTTCAAGGTGTTAACATATACATGCTCTCCCGAAAGCATTCGGATAATATCATCCTTCAGTCCGTCATAATTCATTTGTATATAGGTGATGACAGAGTCGTAGGCTCCCGTTGTCGTCCAATAGCTTCGGTAATGATTATCGTCAATGGCCCTCATTACGGAATAGGGATTGAACATGTGAGATTCGTCGCCTATACGATAACCGTCATACCAGCGTTCCATCTCTTTCATATCCATACCATACTTTTGGCAGAGTTCCTCTACTTCTTTATGAGTGAATCCAAGGGAGGTGGCCATTCTGCTGGGATTAATCATTGTGTATTCGCGGAAGTTGTTCAATGCCGACTCGGTGTTATATCTCTTTATAGGAAGGATACCTGTGAGATATGCGCCTGCAAAGACTATGTTCGAATTGGCTCCCTTGAACAATCGGCGAAGCAAATCAACGTATGACGTGACAATGTATTCATCCTTACCCATTTCACGCATGATGGCATCCCACTCGTCGATTATCATCACGAAACGCTCGCTGGTGTTCTCATATACGCGAAAGAGGATTTCCATCAGGTCATCATCATCCTGTTTGTTTATCTGGGAAAAATCAGATAAAATATCGTTTATGATTTTATTTTGGATGTGCTTCACAATTTCCTTCTCGTTTCTGAATCTCGTAGTGAAGTCGGTCATATCGACGTATATCACATAATACTTGTTGAGATATGTCTCAAATGACGCATCCTTTTCAGCCTCCAATCCTCGAAACAGTTCGTGCGAGTCGCATGATTTGTCATAATAGGCACACAACATCTTTGCCGCCATCGACTTGCCAAACCGGCGGCAGCGGGTCACACAGCTATAACGACGCTCAGAGTTTAGCGTAGCGTTGACAATCGGTATCAGAGATGACTTGTCAACATACTCATGAGTGACGATGTCACGGAACTCACTATTGCCTCTATTTATATATATGCCCATAGTTATATAGTATTATACAGGAGTGATAAGCCTGCAATCACGCTGCAAAGATAATACAAAAAAACGAGAAACCATTCAAATATGCTCGAAAATCATGTCATTTATCAATCATTATTCACAATTAATCATTCTTTTTTATATTTTCTTCTCACATTGCTGCACGCAAGATAGGCATCCTCTCCATCTTTATTGAGATAAAAAGCATTACTAAATGTCATTACTATTTGGTAATTATCTGCGATGGTGATAGCGTAATATACTCATAACGAGGTAATCCCGATTGTGGATTACCTCGTTTTAGGTATTGTGTAGTATGTGAAAATACCATACCTTTGCAGCCGAAAAAACAATTTGGCTCATGAAAAGAAAGAAGATGATTATTATGGCGGCAATGACTGCCATGGCGATGATGCCCCGCGAGGCCGAAGCCCAATTGAAGGTGGGAGGCTATGGTGAGGTAGCTCTTACGCGCAATTTCTATAGCGACAATGTATATCGCTACAGCGACCCGAAGAAGTATGCCAACGACCCGAGTCACGGACGGTTTGACATCCCTCATGCTGTGATTTATCTGAGTTATGACTTCGGTAAGGGATGGCTTATGTCATCGGAGATCGAGTTTGAGCATGCCGGTACGGGATGCGCCCAGGAGAAGGAATTCTCTGAAGGTGGAGAGTGGGAACAGGAGATTGAGAAAGGTGGCGAGGTGGAACTCGAACAGTTCTGGATTCAGAAGACCTTCTGCAAGGAGTTTAACGTGAGAGTGGGACATATCATTGTGCCTGTGGGATTACTTAATGCCCACCATGAACCGCTCAACTTCTTCACCGTTTATCGCCCCGAGGGTGAGGGCACTATCCTTCCTTCCACATGGCATGACACAGGATTTAGTCTTTGGGGACGCATCGGGGATTTTCGCTATGAGTTGCAGATGATAGCCGGACTTGATGCCTTTCAGTTCAATCGCGAGAACTGGGTGCAGAACGGAGCCGGTTCGTCGGCGGAGTTTAAGGTGGCCAACAAATATGGCTTTGCCGCCCGTGTGGATAACTACACCATTCCCGGAGTGCGCATCGGAGTGAGTGGCTATTATGGTAAGGCGATGCACAATTCATTTCCCCATGACCTTGAGGGCGACAAATATAATTCGGCAGGAGAATATGAGGGAGAAAAGCAATATAATAATATAAAAGGTGTGGTGGCAATAGGTGCATTGGATTTCACACTCGACCGCAACAACTGGATTGTGCGTGGCAATCTCGATTATGGATATGTGGGTGACGCCGCCACGATAAGTAGCATTAAGCGCAATCTCACTGCCAACAACGCACCCTATAAGAAGACTCCCGTGGGCAAGAATGCCCTGGCTTATGGAGTTGAGGCTGGCTACAATGTTTTCTCGCAGATTGACAGGATGAAGAAAGATAATCAGAAGTTTTATGTCTTCGGCCGCTACGAATATTATAATTCCTATATCCCTTCTGCCGAACAACAGCAATATGAATACACTAAGAAAAAGCGTGTGGCAGTTGGTGTCAACTGGATGCCTGTTCCGCAGGTGGCGGTAAAGGCTGAATACTCCAAGCGTTTTCTCAATAGCCAGTATAACGACGAGCCGTCGGTGTCGATAGGAGTGGCTTATCAGGGATTCTTTTTATAAATATCTCAAGTTTCGGAAGTAATTTTGAACCACAGAGTTTAAGAGATTAAGAGTATTTATATTAGGAAAGAGACTGAATGCCAAGGCATTTAGAGATCATAGAGGGCTGCGCATGATTTCATCTGCCCGAAGGCTCTGTGTTC
>JALERM010000088.1 GCA_022764165.1 Eubacterium sp.
GGTATTTCCTCCTATACAAGAACTAAGGAAAGTATACCACAATTCAGGAGAAAAATCTATTTTTACAACAATATATTCAGTTTTCAAGGAACAAATCTATATCAAAGGTATTTGATACCTTTTGACGCTTTAATCATATTATAGAAAATATACATGATTTCCTGTAAAATTGCAAGTTAAATGAAAGAAAAACGTTGCTGTTCACGCCATGATTAGTAAAAAAATATTCGTTTTGGGGGTGTAATAATCAAAAGATTTGTGATATACTGCTGTACGTAAGAGGTTATTCAAGAAATTCTTGTGACTGTTTGGCAGGAAATCAGCCTGGAACTGAACAGTTTCAAATTATTTTAAGGGAGAAGATTATGAGAATTCACAGGAAAAAAGCAATCAGTAAGAAGCATTGTCTGCGGACGATGGGAATTCTGATGGCGTCAGTGGTGGCATTTTCAACGGGAAGCGGGCAATTTGTCCTTGCGGATCAGGATAAAAAGCCAACGGAACTGACAGATGAGAAAATAGAAGAACTGACAGTTATCTATCTGGATGGAGAATCCGGGGATGATGAGAATTCCGGTGAAACCAGGGATGAGGCAGTTAAAACTTTTTCTAAAGCAGCAGAACTGGTCGGAGAGTATGGTGTGATTCGAATCTGTGGAACGGTGACGGTGAAAAAAGAGGAAACCTGGGAACTTCCTTCAGGTGTCAGTGTTCGCCGTGCAAAAGATTTTGAGGATGCACTGGTTAAAGTAAAAGGAAAACTTACGCTGGATAATGTGAGAATTTATCTGGATGATATTATAGGCAAGGGTGATGTGGAAGGTGCTGTGGAACGGGAAAAGGTATATGTTCCGAAAGAAATGAAGGTGAAGGAACCCTGTGCACTCAGTGAGGTTCCGCTTTACCGCTGTGACGGTGACGGAGTTTTTGCATGGGAGGATGAGGATTTTGTCCTGACCGAATATGAGACAGAGTGCCGTGTCGTCTTCTATCCTTATGACACGGATACGGTTGATTACAGTGAGGAGAAAGGCTGGGACAAAGAAAAGAAAACAGTTACCCGTACGGTTATTGTCAGAGTCCTGTCACTGAAACCTGAGAAAGATGAGAATAAGGACGAACCGGGAAAAGAAACGGAGAGTACACCTGAGGAAACGCCGGAAACTACGCCGCAGCCGACGCCGGAAGTAACACCGGAGACTACACCGCAGCCGACGCCGGAAACTACGCCTGAGACAACCCCGGAAGTGACACCGGAGAGTACGCCGCAGCCAATACCGGAAACTACGCCTGAGGCAACCCCGGAAGTAACGCCGGAGAGTACGCCGCAGCCAACGCCGGAAACTACCCCGGAAGTAACCCCGGGAGGCGCACCTGAGGTGACGCCGGGAAGTACACCGCAGCCGACGCCGGACATAACGCCGGAAGGAACGCCTGCACAGGAACCGGAGATTTCTCCTGGTACACCGGAAGGAACGGAAAACGTTCCTGAGTCGACACCTGAAAATGGTGAGCCGGAGGTACCGCAGGATGTGTTGACACCAGAAGAAATTCAGGCGGCAGCAGAAGTTCAGAATCTGATTGATTATCTTCCCATGGAAGTGACCAGTATCGAAGAAGTAGAAGCTGTCATAGATGCTTTTGTCTGGTATGAATCACTCAGTGAAGCACAGAAGTCCTTATTTGGCGCAGATACATATGTAAAGCTGACAGAGGCACAGAACAGGACGGCAGTATTTAATCGGCAGAGTAATGGGCTGACAATCGAAGGAGATTTTCCGTGGTATGTACAGTTCCGCGTGGAATTGAAAAATGAAATGAACGATGCCGCAGTTCTTGAGGAAAAGAATGTGGACACATTCATTACTCCTTATGATATGAAGCTGTGGGATTTGATCAATGATACCGAATACAAATTAAATGGGCTTCAGGTGCGGATTACCATGCCGGCCCCGGATCAGACCCTGTATACGCAGTTGGTGGTGGTTCATTATCTGGAAGATGGAACGGTAGAGTATATTACACCGGTTTATAATGGTGACGGCACGATCAGTTTTGTGACAACTTCTTTCAGTCCCTATAATCTGGCTGGAAGTAAGGTACTTGTAGGAAATACCGATAAGGCTTATACAAATACTTCTTCCAATACATCGAATAAGATTGGAAGCACAGTCAGTGGAAGCAGTTCATCCAGTTCTTCTGGAAATAAAAAGCCGGCAGTCAATAAAACTTCTGGAAAAACACCGCTGAAAGCCAACAATGTATTTACCAGAAATCCACAGACGGGAGATGAAACCCCTGTTGCCATGTATGTGGTACTGGCTGCAGCAGCGCTGATCCTTCTGGTTATCATCGGTGTCATTGCTGTTAAAAAAAGAAAACACAACTCTTGAATATAGTTCATAGAACGTACAACCCTCCCATATAGTAAAGTATGGGAGGGATTTTTTATGGAACAGACCATCAAATCTGCACGGAAGATGAATCATCTGGTAAAAGGGCTGATTCTTGCATATCTTCTCACAGGACTTTCTCTGTTATTACTGGCTTTTTTACTCTATAAAATGCATCTCGATGAAGGAAAAGTTACCATTGGAATTATATTGATATACGTGATCTCCTGCTTCGTCGGAGGTTTATTTGTTGGAAAAAAAGCGGGAGAACGCAGATTCTTCTGGGGCATGATGCTGGGGCTTTGCTATTTTCTGTTGCTTACTGCTGTTTCGGCATTGACAGAACCGGGAATCACACAGGGTTGGAGAGGAATTGCCACATCCTTCGTACTGTGTATGGGAGCCGGGATGCTGGGAGGAATGATTGCATGAAATATTGTGATTCTTTGTGAAAACTGCTCTTTACAAATAGAAAAATAGAAGATAATATTCTTTTATAAAGTATTTGATAAAAGGAGCCGTGACAATGGCCGGAACAGAGAAAAGAAATATTACAAAATCAAAAATAGTAAATTATATTATAAATAAGCAGGCAACATCCAAAGTTGAAATTTCAAAAGAATTGAATCTCAGTATGCCAACTGTCCTTTCCAATGTAAATGATTTGCTGTCAAATGGAATTGTGATGGAAACAGGCGAGTATGGGTCCACGGGAGGGCGAAAAGCAAAAAGAATCAGCATTAATCCTGCATATCGTTATGCCGTTGGAATTATGATTACGGCAAATCATGTGGGATTTGTATTGATGAATTTGAGATACGAGATTAAAAAGTCTAACCGTGTCCGGCTAAAGTTTTCGGCAGAATCCTCGTATTATGCGCAGGTGGCAGAATTAACGAATGATTTTTTGAGAGATGTAGAATATCAGGAGCGTATTCTGGGCATTGGAATTTCCATACCGGGGATTATCAATCAGAAAGAAAGGATGATTGTTAAATCGCATGCACTTGGACTTGAAAATTACAGTTTGAGCTTTCTGGAACAGGTATTTTCCTATCCGGTGTATTTTGAAAATGATGCGAATGCGGCAATGATGGCGGAGGATTTGAACTATTATAAAAACGCATTATATCTTTCATTGAATAATACACTGGGGGGTGCGTTCTGTATTGACGGAAAACTGATTCAGGGACAGAATCAGAAAGCCGGCGAATTTGGACACATGATTCTTGTGCCGGGAGGCAGAACGTGTTATTGCGGAAAATCAGGATGTGCGGATGCCTACTGTGCATCGAGTGTACTCACGGATGAGTCCAGGGAGACTCTTGAACAATTTATGTGTAAAGTAGAAAATAAAAATACAGCAGCTGTAAAAATATGGGATAAGTATTTGATGTATCTGGCAATTCTTGTGTCTAATTTACGGATGTCATATGACATGGATATTATTCTTGGCGGAGAAATGGGTGGATATCTTGCGGATTATATGATTCCGTTAGGTGAAAAAGTCATGGAATATAATGGATTTGACCATGATGTGAGGTATTTGAAAACCTGCTCTTATAAAAGAGAAGCTTCGGCAGTTGGAGTGGCGAAACATTTTTTGTATGATTTTATAAAAAGTATTTAGAGTGCCGGTAAAAACTTTGTTATCAAAAATAGCGTAATAAAAAGATTCGCAGAACGAAACAAATAAAGATTGTTTTGTTCTGCGAATCTTTTTCGTCTTATAGGAGTTTTTGGGAAAGTGCTTTCAATCTGTAAAGTGTGCACAAAATGTGTAATCACTTATTGTGCAATACGCAGAAGTGTACAATGCCTTATTGACAAATCGAGAACTATGGATAATAATGTAATTACTTTAATAAAATATTTAATAAAAGATATAAATAAAAGGAGGAAAAACGATGTTACAGCAGGTAATGACAAAGCCAGGAGAAATTATTTTCAGAGAGGTACCGGTTCCGGAACTAAAAGATGATGAGGTATTGGTAAAGATTATGAATATTGGAATTTGCGGGTCTGATATTCATGTATATCATGGAAAGCATCCATTTACCAGTTATCCGGTAACTCAGGGTCACGAGGTGTCTGGAGAAATTGTTAAAGTTGGAAAAAATGTTGCAGATTTTAGTGAAGGACAAAAAGTAACGATTGAACCGCAGGTATATTGTGGTCAGTGTTATCCATGTCGTCATGGAAAATATAATCTTTGTGAAGAACTGAAAGTTATGGGATTTCAGACGACAGGGACAGCTTCTGAATATTTTGCAGTAGAGGCATCAAAGGTTACACCGATTCCGGAAGAAATGTCGTATGAAGAAGGCGCGATGATCGAGCCACTGGCTGTTGCGGTTCATGGAGTAAAACAGATGGGCGATGTGACAGGAATGAATATCGCAGTACTTGGTGCAGGTCCCATCGGCAATCTGGTAGCACAGGCAGCAAAAGGAATGGGAGCGGCCAAGGTGATGATTACGGATGTCAGTGATCTGCGTCTGGAAAAGGCTAAAGAATGTGGAATTGATGTGTGTGTGAATACAAAGGAAAAGGATTTTGGAGAAGCGATGATTGAAGCATTTGGTCCGGATAAGGCAGATGTTATTTACGATTGTGCCGGAAATAATATCACAATGGGTCAGGCGATCAAATACGCAAGAAAAGGCAGTGTCATTGTACTGGTTGCAGTATTTGCAGGAATGGCGGAGATTGATCTTGCAGTGGCAAATGACCATGAGCTGGATATTAAGAGTACCATGATGTACCGTCATGACGATTATGTAGATGGAATCGAACTGGTAAATACTGGAAAAGTACTTTTAAAACCGTTGATTTCAAAAACATTTGCATTTAAGGATTATCTGAAAGCTTACCAGTATATTGAGGAAAATCGTGAGACTACGATGAAGGTTATTATTAATGTTCAGGAGAAATAGGTTATGGAAAAACATGGAAAGGTACCATTAATCAGTAAGATCGCCTATGGTTTCGGAGATGTGGGATGTAATTTCAGCTGGATGTTTGTTAGTAATTTCCTCATGATTTTTTATACGGATGTTTTCGGAATAAGCATGGCGGCAGTTTCAGCATTGATGTTATTTTCGAGATTTTGGGATGCCATCAATGATCCCATCGTTGGAGGACTTACCGATAAGACAAAATCCAGATGGGGACGTTATCGTCCCTGGCTGCTTATTGCAGCACCAATTACATCGATATTATTGATTTTTTCATTCTGGGCACACCCGGATTGGTCAGATACATCCAAAATCATCTACATGGTTATTACATATTGTTTACTGGTTTTGGGATATACTTGTGTAAATATTCCCTATGGAACACTTTGTGGTGCGATGACACAGGATATCGACGAGCGTGCCAAAATAAACACCTCACGTTCTGTAGCAGCGATGATCGCCATTGGAATCATTAATATCATTACGGTTCCTCTGATTAATAAACTGGGAAGACATAGTGCGAAAAACGGATATTTGTTTGTTGCGATAATTTACGGATGTATTTTTGCGGCCTGTCATTTCTTCTGCTTTGCAAAAACAAAAGAGCAGGTGAAAATATACCACTTATTCCATGTGTATTATCATTCCATCCATTATTGGAGCCGCATGCTTTCAGCCGGTATTCCGCAAGCTGAACAATAAAGGGCGGACAGCATCGGTATTTGCTCTGCTTACAGGAATTGCGATGTTTTGTATGTTCTTCTTTAATGTGAAGGAATCTCCAGTTGTATTCTATGCACTGGCAGGAATTACACAGTTTTTCTTTTCTGGTTTCAATACAGCAATCTACGCAATTATTCCGGACTGCGTAGAATACGGTGAGTGGAAGACCGGGCTTAGAAATGACGGATTTCAGTATGCGTTCGTATCCCTTGGAAATAAAATAGGGATGGCAGTAGGTACCGCACTTCTTGCCGCATTACTTGGAAAATATGGTTATGTAGCCAATCAGGCACAGAACCCGGAAGTGATTGCTGTTATGAAACATGCATTTACGACAGTGCCGGGAGTTTTGTGGATTGTTACTGCGATTGTGTTATTCTTCTATCGATTGAATAAAAAACGCTATAATGAAATTGTGGAGGAACTTCACCGGGTTTAGAGTTTCCGCTATTGAAAACTGTACTGGTAAGTGTTAGAGTAGTGGAAAATTAAGGAATCTGGTTGTGGCGATTCTTACGCTGGTGCCAGTAATTCAGGAAAAGGAGAGATTTTCAGTATGAAATTTACAAATGGTTACTGGCTTACGAGAAAAGAGATTACTCCACTTTACGCAGTGGAATATGCTGATCATCGGATCAGCGGCAAGGAGCTTACCGTCTATGCTCCTGCAAAACATATTACGGACAGAGGGGATTGTCTGAATCTGGGGATGCTGACGGTGTGCCTTTCCAGCCCTATGGAAGATGTGATTAAGGTTTCTGTTACACATTTTGAGGGAAAATCATACAGGGGACCATTTGTGGAGACTGCAGATGAAAATCCCTCTGTGTCCATCGAAGAAAATGAAAATGAAATTATTTATCAGTCGGGCAATACGAAAGCTGTGATTGATAAACGGCCTGCCAGCTGGAGCATCCGTTTTTATGACGGAGACCGTGAACTGACGAATACGGGATACCGCAATATGGCCCATATGACCAATAATGAAACAGGAAAGACCTATATGGTAGAACAGCTGGCACTGGATGTGGATGAATACGTCTATGGTCTGGGTGAGAGATTTACCCCATTTGTGAAAAATGGTCAGGTTGTGGAGATGTGGAATGAAGACGGCGGAACTGCCAGTGAGATTGCCTATAAAAATATTCCATTCTATATCACCAATAAAGGTTATGGAGTTCTTCTTGACAATGAGAGTGACGCTGCCTATGAAATTGCCAGTGAAAAGGTGGAGCATGTGCAGTTTTCTGTGGAAGGAGAACGTCTGGATTACTTTGTGATCAATGGCCATACGCCCAAGGGAACCATTCAGAAATACACAGAGCTGACCGGAAAACCGGCTCTTCCGCCTGCATGGTCCTTTGGTCTGTGGTTGACTACTTCCTTTACCACGAATTATGATGAAGCAACCACATCCAGCTTTATTCAGGGAATGGAAGACAGGGATATTCCGCTTCATGTATTCCATTTTGACTGCTACTGGATGGAAGCCTATGAGTGGTGTAATTTTACCTGGGACCCTAAAACCTTCCCAGATCCAAAAGGAATGCTGCAGCGTTATCATGAAAAAGGGCTGAAAATCTGTGTATGGATCAATCCTTACATCGGCCAGAAGTCTCCACTGTTCCGGGAGGGTATGGAAAATGGCTATCTGGTGAAGAAAACAAATGGTGACGTATGGCAGACAGATCTGTGGCAGGCAGGTATGGGGCTTGTGGACTTTACCAATCCGGGTGCGGTTGCCTGGTATACCGATAAACTGAAAACACTGCTGGATATGGGCGTGGACTGCTTTAAGACAGACTTCGGCGAGAGGATTCCTGTGAAGAATATCGCATATTTTGACGGCTCTGATCCGGTGAAGATGCACAATTATTATACACAGCTTTACAATAGAACGGTGTTTGAACTTCTGGAAAGAGAAAGAGGAATCGGTGAAGCGGTACTGTTCGCCCGTTCCGCAACGGTTGGCGGTCAGCAGTTCCCGGCACACTGGGGCGGTGATTGTTCCGCAAGTTATCCGTCCATGGCAGAAACCCTTCGCAGCGGACTGTCACTGGCCTGCGGCGGATTCGGATTCTGGAGCCATGATATCAGTGGATTTGAAAGTACTGCGCCCGCTGATATTTACAAGCGCTGGTGTCAGTTCGGGCTTCTCAGCTCCCACAGCCGTCTACATGGATCTTCTTCCTATCGTGTGCCGTGGCTGTTTGATGAGGAAGCTTGTGATGTACTTCGTAAGTTTGTAAAATTAAAATGCACACTGATGCCGTATCTATATGAGCAGGCGGTACAGGCTCACCGGGACGGTACGCCGATGATGCGTCCGATGTTTGTGGAATTCCCGGAGGACAGAGCCTGCGAGCCTTTGGACAAGCAGTATATGCTGGGAGACAGCCTGCTGGTTGCCCCAATTTTCAAAGCGTCCGGTGAAGTGGAATATTACCTGCCGGAAGGTACCTGGTACAACCTGCTGACCGGAAAGAAAGTACAGGGCGGCAGATGGCAGAAAGAAGTGCATGATTATCAGTCCATGCCTTTGCTGGTTCGGCCAAACAGCCTCCTTGCTGTGGGAAACTGCTGCACAAAACCGGATTACGATTTTGCTGACGGTGTTACCCTATATCTGTCCTGCTTTGAGGATGGCGCTCATGCAGAAACAGAAATCACAGACCAGAAAGGAAATACGGTGATGAAAGTACATGCTGTGAGAAATGGCAATGTTATCCGTGTACATGTGGAAGGTGAGAACAAGAACTGGAGCTGTAAGCTGCTGGATGAGTCAGAGATTGCAGTAGAAATAGAATAGTAGAGTAGGACGAAGATTTCCCCGGGGATTTTTACGTTTTCCCCGGGGAAATTATTTAGTATAGGATGTCACCTTTCTGGGGATTTGTTCGTTTTAATATAAAATAGTAATGATGAGGGAGATAAGTATGAATGACACATTGGAAAAAACTTCTGTGGAGGAGGTGTTTGAGAAGTATGGAGAAATGCTTTATAAAATATGTATTGTTATGTTAAAAAAAACGTATGATGCTGAGGATGCCGTACAAGATGTTTTGATAAAGTATATGACAAAAAATCTGAAGTTTGAGTCTGTAGAGCATGAAAAGGCATGGCTCATTCGAGTAGCAATGAACCTTTGTAAGGATAAATTACGCTTTTATCAAATTCATCCTCAAATTAATATAGACATGATTAAAACTACATATTCTAATCAAAGTACAGAAAGACAAATATTAGAAATTCTTTTGAATTTGCCACCTAAATATAAAGAAGTTCTGTTATTACATTATGTAGAAGGGTATAAATGTCATGAAATATGCAGGATTTTAAATATTACAGAATCAACAGTGAAAAAGAGGCTTGAGAGAGGTAGAAATCTTTTAAAAAAGAATTTAGAGGTGAAGTAGAATGAAAAAGAATTTAATTGAAGATTCGGTGAAAGGTATTGAGTTTAATAATCAATCTAAACAACGAATTTTAGAAGGAATAAATACGAAAATGGGTACGGTAGACAGACAACGTTTTTGTAAAATTAGAGTTGGAATTGCTGTAGCTGCTATGTTTATCCTTATAATTTTTACAAATATAATGTTAAAAGTGACAAATAAAACAGTAATTTCGGTATATGCAATGTCATTAGAAGGTGATGAAGTAAGCACTACGTTATCTTTGGAGCAGGAAATAACATTAATGCCGTTGGAAACACCAGTTGGATATGGGTATATTTTTGAGGTAGACATTCCAGAAGGTTGTACATATGAAAATAGACCTATAGGAAATGAAAACAATATTTTTACCGTATATCAGAATGGAGAGAGGATATACTGGATTCCGAATCATAGTATTTCCGGAAATATTTACAACAGTGAAAATGATAAATTGTTAACTGACGATTTTCAGGATACAACGGAATGTCAGTTTGAGATACTTATTTATAACAAGAATAGAAAAATATCAGAAAATCGTATTGTTGAATTTAAATTAGTAGATAACAGATGCAATGTTGTTTTGAAAAAGTGAGAACTTCTTGTACACATATTCCCTGTAATCGTGTGACAGATACGGTTTGGCAGCACCGTCATACAGGATTAAGATGCGATGTATATACGGCGAATGCAACGTGGTGCAAATGTTGTAATACTATTTTGAATTTTAATAGTGGATGGGTATATTCGTATACTCATTATGGATGTAATTTATAAAAACTTTGGGGATATTTCTTTTAAGTATAATAATGAAAAGATAGGAGAGACAAAATGCGAAAAGGTAAGAAAGTGATAGGAATTTTAGGACTAGTAATTGTGACTGTTTGTACAGCAATGTTTGTCAGTGCCGCAGAGGTTGATCCTTATCAGGCAGTAATTGATAAATTAAACAAAGAATATTCAATGGATATTCATTTTATGTCCGCAACAGAAGCACGAACCTATTTGATTTCTGCTCAAAGGGATATAGATATTACTCCAGAGGAATTTGAACAAAAACTGAGAGAAGAAATTATTGAAAATAATCGTGCAAAGGCTGAAGCAGATAAAAAGTTTGCTGAATTGGAAACAGAGGTTATAAATGAAAGTGGTGATGGATTCTGTGATCCTGCCGGTGAACCAGTAACCAGAACTAAAGTAACAGTTACAAGAAATAAATAAATTGCGGGAGCAACAGCATATTTAACAGCTACTGTCTCGGATAGTCCGGGGTATTGGATGTATAGCGATATTAGTGCCGCTTATACAAAATATGTTGCAGGTGTTAATTCCACACCAGCATTCTGTGCAGAGACATATAATTATAGTTTGATAGACGCACGAAGAACGTGTGCTTTGAAATTATATGGATATACACTGGGAAGTTATGGTACTATACTGGATCCTAACGCTTATCGTTATGTAGAGTTTTGGGCTGGTAGTGGAATGTAATGTATTAATGTTGGAAATGGTGTAAAGTGCATTTCCCCGGGGATTTTTACATTTTCCCCGGGGAAATCTTTTGTTGTTTCTGATATTGGCTGGGAGAGCAGTGGTACCATTCACGGAAGTATCGGGAAAAGTGCTGTATATTGGTGAAACCGCACATGTGGGCAGCCTGTTGAATCTGCAGGGCTTCATTGGTCAGCAGTGTGTGGGCCTTTTCCATTCTTGCCTGTAATAATTCCGCTTTCGGAGTAGTGTCAAAGAACATTTTATAATAATGATAAAACTGGCTTTTAGCCATGCTGCTTTCACGGCAAAGTCGTTCAATTGTCCAGTCTTCTTCGCAGGTGCGGAGCATCTGGAGTCGAAGGTTCTGGAAAGTTTCCCGGAGGGAAGATGATTCCGGTGACTGGTGATCTGTTGGCCTTAAAAGAGCACGCGATAATTGGAGAAAGAGTTCTTCTGTCAGATTGCGCAGCCGCATTTCATAATATGGCATTTTCGCCAGGTATTCCTGTTGGATTTCCTGCAGGAGTATATCCATCTGGTGAAAATTATCCGGATATAGCAGACAATTGACTGGAATCTGATAGGTATTTTCAAACTTCATATCTGTGGCAAAATGCATATAGCTGTTCCGGAACTTTCGCACAGCCTGATAGTGCTGACAATAGCCTGGTGTATAGAGAATACATGCATTTTCACGGGACACGGTCAGCTGTTGGTTCAGATAAAATTTCATGGGAGTTTTCAAAAGAAGAAATAAATAATCGCCGCTTCCTGCCGGGCGGTAGATGCGGTCGTAATCAATGTTGCTCCTGTTATATTCGCAATAATTCATATGAAACATTGTTGAATCCTTTCCGTTGAATCATTGATTGTTTATGATTCTTCTATCGTAAATAAGACCGGAAGAAAAGTCAAGTTTTTCGGAAGAAAGTCGATAGAAGAACTGGAGTGGAAAAGGTACAATATAGTCAGCAATCAGCAGTTGCACAAATCGAATGTAGAATAACGTAAGCAGGAGAGCTAACAGGAGGCAGACATGAAGAAAGCAGAATTAATCGTTGACAGACATTTTCTGGTAAGTGAAGTGGATAAAAGAATTTATGGATCCTTTATTGAACATCTGGGACGTGCCGTTTATGAAGGGATTTATCAGCCGGGCAGTCCTTTTGCGGATGAAGAAGGACTGAGGAAGGATGTGCTGGAGCTGGTACGGGAACTGCAGGTTCCGGTTGTTCGTTATCCGGGTGGGAACTTTGTGTCCGGTTATCATTGGGAGGATGGCGTTGGACCGAAGGAGCAGCGTCCGGCGAAAGTGGATCTGGCATGGCAGGTCATTGAGACTAATGAATTTGGACTGAATGAATTCGCTTCCTGGGCGAAGAAAGCAGATTCAGAAGTAATGATGGCAGTCAATCTAGGAACCCGCGGTGCGGAAGATGCCAAAAATATCCTGGAATACTGTAACTTTAAAGAAGGAACCTATTACAGTGATCTGAGAAAGAGACACGGTTATGCGGAACCTCATAATATTAAACTGTGGTGCATGGGCAACGAAATGGATGGACCCTGGCAGATGGGTCACAAAACGGCTGTAGAATATGGACGTGCGGCTGAGGAGACTTCCCGTCTGATGAAAATGCTGGATCCGACCATTGAGACAGTGGCCTGCGGAAGTTCTAATCTGGAAATGCCTACCTTCGGAACCTGGGAAGAAACGGTTCTGAATCAGTGCTATGACCAGGTGGATTATCTGTCCCTGCATCAGTACTATGGCAATCGGGATGATGACACACCGGATTTCCTGGCCAGCAGCGAGGGCATGGACGAGTTCATTTCTTCTGTGGTATCTATCTGTGATTGTGTAAAGGCAAAAAAACGCAGTAAGAAGAAAATCAATCTGTCCTTCGATGAGTGGAATGTATGGTATCATTCGAATGAAGCGGATGAAAAACTGGAAAAGTGGGTGAAAGCACCGCATCAGCTGGAAGATGTGTATAATTTCGAAGATGCCCTGCTGGTAGGAAGTATGTTGATTACTCTGCTGCGTCATGCAGATCGGGTAAAAATCGGATGTATGGCACAGCTGGTTAATGTCATCGCACCAATTATGACATCAGATACTGGTGCATGGCGTCAGACTATTTTCTATCCTTATCTGTATACCAGCAAATACGGAAGAGGTACGGTTCTTCATACAGTTGTTAAAGCTCCGGTATATGAAAGCAAAACTTATGGCGATGCTTCTTATCTGGATTCCGTTATGGTCATGAACGAGGAAGAAGAGACCCTGACCATCTTTGCAGTTAACAAGAGTCTGGATGAAGATCTGGAACTGGCCTGTGACCTTCGCCAGTTTGCCGATTACCGACTGGTGGAGCATGTAGTACTTACTCATGATGACATGAAAGCAGTTAATACAGAGGCAAATCCGGACACCGTGATTCCGGTAGCTGGTAATACCATTAAAATGGAAAATGGACACCTGGAAGGTGTGCTGGGCAAACACAGTTGGAATATGATCCGCCTGAAAAAATAATAAGATTACCCCGGGGATTTTTACATTTTCCCCGGGGTAAAATTTTAGACGTTGAAAAAGAAAATGTAAAACGATATAATAGGTGCAGAATTTTATTTTTGGATAAAGGAGGCAGTTATGGTCAGAAAGACAGAAGTTAACGTAGTAGAGCATGCCCGCGGCGGCGAGGGAAGTGTGGAGTTTCATCATATCGTATCGGCTGAAGAACTGAATGGGCATGGTTCCCTGTATGCGATGGCAATTCTGCGGCCTCACAGCAGTGTGGGCTGGCATCAGCATGTGGGAAATACGGAACCGTATTTTATATTGAAAGGACATGGTGTATTTGTGGATAATGACGGCACCAGAACAGAAGTGGGCCCCGGGGATGTGTGCGTGATTGAAGTGGGTCAGAGCCATTCTCTGGAAAATCCTACGGATGAAGAGCTGGTGTTTATGGCACTGGTGTATAATGCATAAGTGTATTTGCGGCATTTGCGGTGGTTGTTATGAAATATATTCTGACCTGCCGCAGTGCGGTTTCAAGGCAAACAATGGTAAAGAAGGAGGTAATAGTTATTTACGAACGAATGTTAAATGAATATCAAAGACTGGAGCATCAAATTAATCTTTTGCAGAATCAATTAGACAGTTTACCTGAAGGCAAGTTGATTTGCTCACAAAATCAGGGATATTCCAAGTGGTATCAAAGTGATGGACATGAGAAAACTTATATACCAAAAAAGAACCGTGATCTTGCAGAGCAGCTTGCTGTAAAAAAATATTTGTCTCTTCAAATCAAGGAACTTCTTCATGAAAAGAATGCCATTCAACTCTATTTGAATCACCATAGTCGAAATCAGGGACAAGCCCAACAACTCCTGGCTTCTGATTCAGCATATCATGACCTTCTGGCTGGTCATTTTACTCAGTTTTCTCAGGAATTAGCGGAATGGATGAGTTCACCCTATCAACACAACCCACTCCATCCCGAGCAATTAATTCATAAAAGTGTATCCGGCAATATGGTGCGTTCAAAATCAGAGGCGATTATCGATATGTTTTTGTATACAAATCATATACCATTTCGATATGAATGTGCCTTACAACTGGGTGAAGTTACAATTTATCCGGATTTTACCATCCGACATCCTAAAACAGGAGAGATTCACTATTGGGAACACTTTGGTTTGATTGATCACCCGGAATACTCTCAAAAATCATATTCGAAATTACATCTCTATTCCAAACATCAAATTTTTCCTTCCATCAATCTAATCACAACATTTGAAACAAAGGATTATCCTCTGAGTACTGATTTGGTGGAGAAAATTATCAAGCATTACTTTCTGTGATTCTGATTTTAGGCCTATAGAAAATAATTGTCTCAGAAGTTCCCATTACCAGACAAATAAAGTAAAAAATAGCTTTTTACATAGGCTTATTTTCCCCATAGGAAAATAGTTTACTCCCAGACCCAGAAATCCAGAAAATATTGTATCTGAATAGATGTTTTTTTCTTATATGCCTAATTGACCACTGAAAAGGCCTTGTTTTAATTGGATTTCCAATGTAAATGGGATGCTTTTGACTACTTATTTTCTATAGACCCAATTCTGCGATACAATGTTCCCCCAATAAACATTTTTAAACGTTTAGGGTGCCATTGTTCACGCGGTATACTACCTTGAAAAGTGATATTGTGCATTAAGCACGAAAGTTCCGAGATATACGGTACGAAAAGATACATTTCTGTGTATCGTAAAGTATGTTACTAGTCACGGAGTGAACAATAATACTCCTGCACAGTAAAATTACCAATAAATAAAAAGTAGATTGTGAGAATTATCCGACAGTGTTATACTAAAGTTAATGTAGCTTTGGTTTTTTACAATAGAAAATGGGGTTTTTGTATGGAGAAGAACAGTAATCGAAAACGAAAAATATTGTACATTGAAAGAATGCTGGCTCAGACGGATGAGAATCATCCG
>JALERM010000154.1 GCA_022764165.1 Eubacterium sp.
CAGCACCGCAAAGCGGCTCTGGGCTTGACAATACCGCACTACCTGATAAGTGGTAAACAAGCCAATCAAAGAGTTTCCATCCTCCGGAATGTCGGTTTCCAAAATTCCGGAATCAAGGTTTCCGGAGACGAGAATATTCAACAGTCAGCCTTTAACCGGATCGTGGAAATTATCAAAGTCAGGAATGGGTGATCATATGAGTTTTACACCGAGAACAAAACAGATATTAAAAGTCATGCTGCAGCAGAATCAGACGATATCGATAAAAAACCTTGCAGACCAGGTAGGTGTCAGCAAACGAACCATACAGAGAGAATTGGAGTACATAGGCAGCAGTCTGAAAAAATATCAGATTCGTTTCCATTCCAGAACAGGTGTGGGCGTGTGGCTGGAAGGTGATGAAGAGGAGAAGCTGCGTCTGCTGCAGGATATTACAACCGGAGATACGTATGATGTCAGCAACCGGGAGGACAGAAGAAAACGCCTGGTACTGGAAATCCTGAAAAATAAAGGGCTGAAAAAACTGTTTTATTACAGCAGTAAATTTCAAGTCAGTGAGGCTACCATCAGTGCAGATCTGGAAGCTGTAGAGGAATGGCTGAACCGACAGGGACTTTTTGTTGTGCGTAAGCCGGGAAGCGGTGTGGAAATTGAGGGAAGCGAGGCAAGCTACCGGAAGGCCATCCGTACCTTTATCGATGAAAACATGGATACCAGAGTGCTCCGTGAGGCATATGAAAGTGATGACAATGTGCGGGAAAGCTGTGATGAACTTTCCCAAAGTAAGATTGGTCAGATTCTGAATAATGATATTTTGAAACGGGTTGTTAATTGTCTGATGGAGATGGAAGATCCCCGGGTGATGTCTCTGACAGAGAATTCCTACATTGGTCTTGTGATTCATATTGCGATTGCTGTGAATCGTATCGTTAAGAATGAGATTATTGAATCAGATACCCGATGGACAGAAGAAGTACTCCAGGGAGAGGATTATGAACTTGCACAGAAGATTGTCTGTGAACTGGAAAAGGAATTTGATATTGATATCCCTCCGTTGGAAATTTCTTATATCTGTCTGCATATTAAAGGGGCAAAACACGAGAGAATAGCGTGGGAAGGACAAAAATCAGCAGGACGAGAAAATCGTGAGCTGCAGCAGCTGATCAATGAGATGATTGATGTGTTTGATGCAGAGAACAGTTTCCTTCTGAAGCAGGATGATGAATTTATTCAGGGACTTCTGGCCCATCTGCAGCCTACCTTTATCCGGATTCTTTATGATATGCAGATTGCCAATCCTGTGCTGGAGGATATAAAGAAGGGATATCCGGACATTTACGAAAGATGTATCCGTGTCGCAAAGGTACTTGCGGAATGGATCGGAAAACCGGTGCCGGAGGAGGAAATTGGTTTTCTGACCGTTCATTTTGGTGCGGCGATGGTGCGTCTGGAAGGAAGAAAGGAAGAAGTGCGGAATGTATCGATGGGAATCGTATGTTCCAGCGGTATCGGAATTTCCCGCCTGATGTCTTCCAAGCTGGAAAAAGCATTTCATGACCGGGTGGTGATCACAACATACGGAAAGAAAGATATCACCCCTTATATTATTGCAAAAACAGATTTTTTTGTATCCAGCATATCCCTGGAAAATGTAGATGCCCCGGTTCTGTATGTAAATCCTCTTCTGAGTGAAGAGGATATGGAACAGGTGCGGAAAATGGTATATCGCTATGAACGGATGCCCCGGAAAGACAAAGAAGTGACAGGGTTTACTCAGCAATTAGAGGAAATCAATCTGGTGGCGGCCCAGATCAATGCAGTAATCAAGTACATGGAATTTTTCAAGGTGGATCATTATATTACTTTTGATGAACTTTTGATAGCCATCGGAGAGAAAATGTCGCCATACCGGGATCTGGGAGAGATTATCCGGGAAGATCTGCAGAAGAGAGAAATGATAGGTTCACAGATTTTTGCAGAATTTGGTTTTGCACTGCTGCATACCAGAACCAGAGGGGTGATGCGCCCCAGTTTTACAATCTGTATGACAAAAGATCTGCAGAGTTTTCGTGATCCGTATTTTAAAAATATACGTGTGGTATTTATCATGCTTCTTCCGGTGGATGACCGTGTCAGAATCAACAGTGAGATACTTGGGTATATCAGTACGATTCTGATTGAAGATATGGCGTTTATGGATACCGTTTTAAAAGGAAATAAAGAAGAAATCAGAGGTGCACTGTCGCTGCATCTGAAGAAGTTTTTTAATAAATATCTGTCAAAAAATACATAAATTATCAGGACCCCCGCAGAAAACAAATCCGAATTTGTCACTATCGGATGACGCCAAATCCGGGGGTCTTTCCGTTGAAAACGTTCAGGTGTCTCCCTATAATAAAGGCATAAAGAATAACGAACACAGAGCAGGCTGTGAAGGAGGTTACCTATGTTTTTCAAGAATAAAAAGAAAACAACTGAAAAGAAAGAACTGCTGTACCGGGAAAATGTCAAAGTCGGATGTAAAGCCGACACTCAGGAAAATGTGATCCGTCAGGTAGGGCAGATGCTGGTAGACAGCGGTTATGTAGACCAGCCATATGTGGACGCCATGCTGGAAAGAGAAAAGTCATTTTCCACCTATATGGGAAATGATCTGGCTCTTCCTCATGGTGTGGAAAGTGCAAAAAAGGCAATTAAGGCTTCAGGAATCGCAGTGATGGTATTTCCGGAAGGAACTCCGTGGGGTGATGAGACTGCCCGCATCGTGGTGGGAATCGCAGGTGTAGGAGAAGAACATCTTCAGATCCTTTCTGTAATAGCAGACAAAATGTTGGAACCCGGGGCCGCAGATACACTGGTGAACGGAGATGCTGATACAGTATATCAGATATTGTCCGGCAAATAAAATCTTCGTTTGAACCGGAAACAGATGAAGGGAGAAAAAACATGATTGTTACAGTAACAATGAATCCGGCAATTGATAAGACAGTAGAAATCGGAAGACTGCAGCATGGCGGCCTTAACAGAATACAGAAAGTAGAATATGATGCGGGCGGTAAAGGCATCAACGTATCGAAAACCATTCATGAATTGGGAGGACATTCGATAGCAACCGGTTTTCTCGGAGGAAATAACGGGAGAACCATCGAAAATGTTCTTACTGAAAAAGGAATCACCTGTGATTTTCTCTGGGTACAAGGTGAGACGCGGACAAATACCAAGGTTTTCGAAGAGAGCGGAGAACTGACGGAGCTGAATGAACCGGGACCGCAGATTCCTCAGGAAGCCCTGGAACAGCTGATGGAAAAGCTGGAAGGCTATGCGGGGGAACAGACATTATTTGTACTGTCAGGCAGTATTCCTGCAGGCGTAGACAAAGGAATCTATGCGGAGATTATTTCTCGTGTACATAAAAAAGGAGCAAAAGTACTTCTGGATGCAGATGGAGAATTATTCAGAAACGCCCTGCA
>JALERM010000161.1 GCA_022764165.1 Eubacterium sp.
ATTCTTCTTGCAGTCTCAGCCCCTCGACACGGTTTCCCTTATGAAATTCTACCATTGCATCCAGTTCTTTCTGGTTCCCTTCAATCTTCATGTTATTATAGCGCCTCCATTTCAACTATTCCTCATTTTCTGATAAATTCCAATTTTGTTGTCATCTTTATTATACTTCATCGCCTATCGAAAAGATAGCATATTTTATGAAACTTATCGGCTGGGAACATCTTCTTGATAACCTCAATCTCATTATCCGGGATATAAGAATGTAAAAATCATTGAAAATAAAGGATTTTGGGAGTACAGATAACAGCCTACTTTGCATTCATCACAACCACCATTTTGATACAATCGAACGATTGCACCCCCTTTTGCACCCTCTAAAGACAGGAGATGCATTCTCTTCATCCGGGCATTGGATCAGGCTACTCTTGATTTTATGGAGGATTGCAGAGTAGTCTTTTCTTTCACGAAAAAAGAGATATCAACGCGCCAAGGGTCAATATCTCTTTTTTCTTATTATAATTCACTTGTCAAGCGTCAAATCGACAAACTGGAATTTATATAATTATTCCTCTAACTTTCCCCATTTTACAGGCTTTTCCGCCTGTCCATTAGTGAAATGATATGTAGTTTCCCTTCTTTTTGCCCTTATGAGATAATCACAAGGGAAATAAGGGAATTTTTTTAGTCATTACCTACCACTTTATCAAGAAGCCGAACCGATTTTCGTTTCGCATCTCTTGTGGAGTGAGCATAGACATTCATTGTGGTACTGACATCTGAGTGTCCCAACAATTCCTGTACATCTTTTGGGGCTGCTCCATTTGCTAAAAGGTTGCTTGTATAGGTGTGACGTAACTGGTGGAAATGAAAGCCTTCAAATCCCTCTAATGCTTTTGCCACCTTTCTGCATACCGTCCCCAAAGTAGTCGGAAGTTCCAGACAACCATCCGGTCTTAAGCAGACAAAAGAAATTTCTTTATAATCTGCCGGGACTTCCTGCGTTCTGTCTAAGCAATAATATTCGTAGTACACTCTGTTTTTCTCTTTGACCTCTTTGTAGTAGTTCGTGTGATAAAGTTCTTCGTACTGCATTCGATTTTTTAACTGCTCTTTCCGGGCATTACGGAAAATCTCTACCAGTGTATCTCCAAAATCAACAACCCTTACTTTTTTCCGCTTGGTTGGTCCGATGATATATTTGCGCTTTGAGCCATCATATCGGATGCTGCGTCTTATGGTAAGGCATTGTTCTTCCAGATTTACGTCCTGCCATGCCAAACCACAGGCTTCTCCAATACGAAGCCCGGCATAATAGGCTATCTGGATTGGAAGTATTGCGGCTGGGTTCTTTTTTTGCAGATAAGCAAGCAGTCTTTCATAATCTTCTCGTGAAATTGGTTGGACATTTCCGTCCATATCCTCATCAGAAAACAAATCCACTTCATCCGTCTGATACCGCAGTTTAATATACTGCATAGGATTGAACGTAATATACTGCTTTGGAAATACTGCAAAGCGGAATGATTGCTGCATGACTGCGGAAAAAGAATGGATGTAATCTTTGCTGTAACCCTTTCTCTCTTTTCCATCGGGATGAACTCCCCCGAAGGAAAGCAAATCGAAGAAGGATTGCAAATGTTCAGAGGTTACATTTTTCAGTTTACGTTCTGCCAATGGGTGTTTCTTAATATTTCGGATTGTTCCGAGGTAATTCTCCACCGTACCATTGCTGAGCGTACCTGTTTTTAATTCCTCCTCTGCCCACACATCCAAAAGCTGTCCGACTGTGAGATTTTCCGCTTTGGCAACAAATTTCTTTTTCTCATAATCATCCATTGCCTGACGGAGCAGTTTTTCAGTTTCACTTTTGCTTTCTGTTCCAACGCATTCTTTCTGGACAAGATTGCCGCTTGCGTCCTCTACATAGAAGCGGTAGTACCATTTCTTTCCTTTTTTTCTTACAGATCCTTTTGCCATAATCGTATGTCTCCTTTCGATATTAGACAATCGGAACTGATGAAATGCTTCGTGCGTGTAAGTATATCATAACTCCGGTTGTCTTACTATACCGATTCGGAATCTTCGTATAAGACTTCTGATAAAAGATTTGCAAGCCTTTGTTCTGCTGTTTTTGGTTTCTTGGAATAGAGCCTTACAATGTCTGCCATCTCATTAAAAGCATTGATGGTATGAGTGATTTCCCTTAAGAACATAATCTCATTATATTCCTCATTCGATTCAAACCCTATTGTTTTGGCAATATCCGTCTGACCAGCATTTCCCTTGAAGTTTTTGCAGGCGAACTGGAAGGAATCCAAAAACAGACCATATTGTTTTAACATCAGCAGTAATAAATCTTTTGAAAAAGCATCTTCTTCTTTGGTAAGGGCAAGCGGTAACTGTTCCAGAATATCTCCCATCGCATCACGAATCTGTAATTCTCTCTTATCCGTAATGTCGGTTTCATATTCATCTGTTTCCCCTTTGAGCCATTCCACAGATACATGGAGTGCTTCCGAAAGACCTTCCAGCACCATTTTTTTCGTATTGTCAATCGAACCATTCTCATAACGCAGGATTGTAGAAGCGGTAACTCCCATCTTCTCTGCGACATAAGGCTGTGTCAGATTCAATTCCAGACGGCGCTGTTTTATTCTGCTGCCTATCAGCTTGCGTAATTCTTTATCTTTCATGCTGACTGCCTCCTTTTTCGGTAGGTACTGTAAAGTTTTACAGCCCTATTTTCTTTAAAACCTTATATTTTTAAGGACTTCACCACTTTTTGCATATAAAAAAGCAATGACCCCCTGTTTTTGTGTATAATGTAAGTAACCAGCTTCAACAAAATACGAAAGG
>JALERM010000019.1 GCA_022764165.1 Eubacterium sp.
TGGATCAGATCATTTCCCAGGAAGGGCATTTTGTACTGATGGTCAAAAAGAACCAGCCGCAGTCTTATGAGGAGATCGTGAAATATCTTGAAGAAATGTCAGAAGATCATAAAAGAATGAAGGAAGAAGAAAACTACAGGCTAAGATACCCTGAAATGCAGGAAAAATATGAAGAGATCTGGCAGAAGGAGAGAAACCGTGACAGACAGGAATACCGGGGGTACAGCGTATGCACAGAATGCAGCCTCCTGACAAAAACACAGGAAGAATGGCCTTTTGTAAAAACAGTAGGATTAGCCAGACAGATACGGATACCGGTAGAAAGGGATGCACAGGGAAATGATACCACACCGGATATAAAAACATTTTTGGAAAAGGGTACAAGAGAAGCCCATGAAAAAGCGGTGGATGAACTGAAAAAGTTATACGATATACGAAAAGCATATCAGAGAGATGAACTTCTAAAAGCATTAGAATCCAGCCGCCGCTCATATGATGAGATCCTGGCATTTATCACGTCATCTACAGAGGAGAAATCATGATGATCAAGGAAAAGAATTTAACCAACGCAGAGAAAAAACGAATGGAATCACTGGATAAGCGAATCGAAAAAATCCAGAATAAAATCGCTGTCAATCGCAAAGAGTATGATGCTATGACAGAAGAACTTCAAAAGCTGCTTGAAGAGAGATATCCCGAGAGAAGGCCTGAAAAGATAAAAACTACTCTTTATGAAGCGTATTCTCATAGCGACAGATCACTGGATGACATCCTGGCGTTTATTGAGGGAAGAGATGATGATATTGACTGGTGAGGGATGGGGAAAACAGTCTTTAGGGTACTTTTTTCAGGAAGTTCACAAATAAAGAAAGAGGAAACTTATGAACAGTGTGAATATAATTTCCAACTTTCGCTGCTGAATTTGACATTAAATTAGATGTTGAATTTAGCACGAGCATAGGGTATAATAAAAGCAGAAACTTGGGAAGGAGGTATTTTGTTATGCCGAACATCAAGCCAATTTCAGATTTACGAAATTATACAACTGTTCTTGAAACCGTTCAGGTTGGAAAGCCACTATATTTGACGAAAAATGGGCGTGGCTGTTATACGGTTCTGAACATTGATGAGGAGGAAGAACAGCGCATAAAAGCTGAAAAGTATGATAGGATGCAGGCACAGCTTCGCCTGATGTGCGAACTGTCGGAGGGCAGAAGGTCAGGAGAGGAAGAAGGGTGGATTTCATCGGAAGATGTAAGAAGCCACTTTAGGGTTCGTGCGAATGCAAAGTAAGATCGAGTATTCTCCGAAAGCTGTGCGCGATCTTGATGAAATCAGGGATTACATCGAGATCGAACTATGCAATCCAAGTGCAGCACAGAATACGATAGAGGGTATCATGGATAAAATAGATGACCTTGCGATGTTCCCTGAGTCGGGAGCAAAGCTGGAATTTGATAATGGGCTGGAAAGCGGATATCGTTTTGTCGTTTTCAAGAATTACCTTGCTTTCTATCGCTTGAGACCGGACAATGTGGTCTATGTTGACCGTGTTGTATATGCAGGTTGGGATTACATGAGAATTCTGTTCCCCAAAATGTAAAGAACTTTCCCCATAACCCTTGCTGGTGGAGAACTGGCAGGGTATTTTTGTACCCATTTTTCAGGTGCACTCGGTGTCAGAAAATCACACGGTGTCCACTACTACTAGGTGTCAGGCAGTGTGCCCTGCAAGGGCTTGAAATAAGGACATACTTGGGGTCAGAGCGTGCGTCCAGCCAAGGGTGTACAATCCGACAGGTGGAAAGCCTGTCAAATAAGCTGCTAACCACAGCATTTGAAGCGAGTCTTGGGTGTATCGTAGTAATGCGATGTGCTAAGCGTAGACAGTTGGTTCGCCGTCTCACATTTTGCTGAAACAGATTGTAGCTTTTGGCATTTACAAATAAAATTTAAAAAGTTAAAATCAAGTTGTAGGAGGTATCAGCATATGAACGATCATCGAAAAGAAAGCAGAGTGAAAAAAAGAGGATACCAGTGATTCTCTGCTTCTTTATAGAGATATCCCGGTCACAGATGAAATGATGTATACATGTTGTGAGATTCTGGATGAGATTACCGGGTTAGTGGAGAGTATGGGAGATAAAACAGAGAATGGTATGAGGATTTCTGATGAAGAACCGTGCGGAGGCGAAAGCAGTGAGTATCTATGAATATAGCGAAGAAGAGCACATACGAATGGAAAGAGAGGAGGCTTTTCAAGCGGGGATAGAACAGGAGAAGATTAATACAGACCGGGAGAAAGAACGTGCCGACAAGGCAGTAAGCAAAGTGAAGGATATGGAAGCAGAGCTCAGGAAACTCAGAGAAAAAATTGAAAAGTATAAGAAAGAGTTCTATGGACAGGGAATGTCCCCTGTCCTAGGATAAGAGGGTTACTATGACATCAATTTCAACAATCAGCAAAACTGAATACACCCTTCTCCAATGTCTCAGCCAGTGTCTGCGGCAATCTGACAATCTTGCTCCCCTCCCGTTTCTGACTGAGGAAGAATATCAACAGTTACTGATCCTTGCAGACCGTCATGAGGTTCTGTCACTGCTTGAAAATGTATGGGAACAGGACAGGATTCCAGAGAACCAGTGTCTGACCATACAATCAAAAACAGCCAGAACAGTACATAAAGCAATCCAATTACAGGTATTAAATGCAAAGATCACCGCCCTTCTGGCAAAAGAGGGTATAGTAGCGGTAACATTGAAGGGCTGTACCGTTTCGAGGTTTTACCCGGTCCCGGAGTTTCGGAAGACAACGGACATTGACCTTTTTGTGGCTGATAAAAATGATGCGAAGCGGGCTGTACAGATTCTGGAAGCCAATGGTTTTCACCCTTCCGCGGAATGGCATGCCAACCATCATATTATTTTGAATTCCGAGAAGAATGAAGTGGTGGAACTTCATTCAACATGGGCTGATGATTTTAAGGACAAGCATTTGAACCAATCTCTGGAAAGGCTGCAGAAGGAAAGCAGTCTCCATTGTCATCTGATTGATTTTCAGGGATTGAAAGTCTATGCCTATGAAACCGCATGGCAAGGATTTTATCTGATGATTCATATGCTGCAGCATTTTGTGGGAAGTGGTTTTGGACTTAGAAATCTTTGTGACTGGGTTGTGCTGTGGGAAAAATGTGACGATGCAAAAGAGCGGGAAGATTTCTGGAAAATGGTCTGTGAAAGCGGTACTGCGAAATTTGCAAAAGCAGTGACAGCCATTTGTGTCAGTTACCTTGGTTTGTCTCAGGAGCAAAGTCCGATTCCGGCTGAAAATCCTGTAGAGCCGGAAGTGAGGGATGCTCTGCTCAGGGATATCCTGGATGCAGGAGAATTTGGATACAGTGAAGCAGAACGGATGGTGGGCATGGATGGAGATTCATGGACAGCATATGTGAGAGAATTTCATCATCAGATGCATATCAATTTTCCAAAAGCAGGGAAGCATATATTGTTCTGGCCGGTTCTCTGGTTTGCAACGCTGGTGCGTTTCCTGAGAAACAATAAGAATTTAAATCGTGCACCGATATCTGCGATTATGAAGAAAGCCGGTAAGCGTGGACAGCTGGTTCGCCGCCTCACATCATAGAGCCCGGACAGGGGACAGTCCTGTGTCCAGGACATTATTTCTTTTGCCTCTTTATTTTTATCAGGTCATCAATGGCCAGTTCCGGATCCATGGTGTGAATCATCATGTAATTTCGCTTCATGGTTTTCACTTTGGAACCATGAAAAAGGCTGCCAGTAGATCCCCATACAGGTCTTCTGTCCATGACAACTGCGATCAGTTATCGCTCAGAACCTATGCGCAACAGGCCACCTCTGTCGGAGAATCATGCGGACACAGGAGAAGATATTTCTATGAGTTCCTGGGTGTATGGAGATCCGGAACCGCCGATTCTGCGAGCCTATGTGGGGGATACCTCGAAAATCCGTCTGATTCATGGCGGAGTGAAAGAAACCCATGTATTTCATCTTCACAATCATCAGTGGAAACTGGAAGAAAAAAATTCCAATTCTACCATCATTGATTCGGTTTCCATAAGTCCCCAGGAATGCTACACCCTGGATATCCTGCACGGAGCGGGAAGCCTGAATGGGACCATAGGGGATGTTAAGTCTCCGCCTAAAAAAGATGAAAAGCATCCGGGATATCCGAATTTTATAAACGGTACTTTTGGAAATCGTCCTCTGCAGCTGCCGCTGGGCATTCTGGATAAGGAAGGCAATAACATCATTGAACCCACACCGCTGGAACGGGAAAATCCAGGTGAAAACAACGGAAGCTGCAGCAGATGAAGAGGGCGAGGAGCCGGATGATCCATACAGCAGAATTATCCCGCTTCAGGGAGCCGTCAGCATCGAAAATACCTTCAATATAGAATTGAAAAACGGTGCCGGCTCTCCCGCAAGTCCGCCCAGACCTTCGAGGGTTTTGTCTCCCATCATGTCACGAATGGTGGTGAGCATGGATGCACTGGACAGATTTCCCATAGTCATCATCCAGCCTTTGGCGATTTTCAGACATTCACAGTTTGTGTAAACGGTGATATTGCGTTCTTCCGGTGCACGGTCAGCAAAACGGCGTCCTGCCACATAAACCATAGGATCGGTGGTCCAGTATGCTTTGTAAATATAGAAAGCATCTTTTTTCAGTTTGCGGTCATAGGTAACCAGACCTTTATTGTTACGGCCGATCACGCCGCCCTCGTTGCGGGCATCTGCTGCGAAATCAAAGCAGTTCCATACGTGTGTACTCCACAGATACGGGCGTGTGGCAAAGGTTTTCAGCATTTCATGGTGATAATGGCTTGCGTATTCTTCTGTGTAATCGTGATTCATCGGAGTAGCAGAATGCCATTTCACAATATTTTCTGCTCCATATTCGGAAACACCAAGTGCTACAGAAGGATTCAGTTCGTGGAACTTATCAAGCCACGGTCCGTTCTGAGATACATCTCCGCCGTACCATCCAAAGTAATGGTTGTAACTGACAACGTCAGTGATATATACGTGTTCGGAATTCATCGGTGTGCCGGAAACTTCAGCAATGGTAGTCAGACGGCTGGGATCCATGGATTTTGCCAGCTGATTCAGATCTCTCAGATTCTTGCGGAGCGGTTCATTGTCAGCACCGATCAGGATTTCATTGGCAATTCCCCAGAAGAAAATAGAAGGATGGTTGTAGTTCTGGGCAACCAGCTCAGTCATCTGGCTGATGGTATTGTCATAAGCTTCCTGGCTCGGAATAAATCTGGAAATAAATGGAATCTCTGCCCACAGAGCAAATCCGGTATGGTCGCACAGATCATAGAAATACTGATCATGCTGATAGTGAGCCAGACGAATGGTGTTGGCACCCAGCTCTTTGATGATCGCCACGTCTTCTTCGTGGTCTGCTTTGGAAATTGCCCAGCCTTTGTCCAGACGGTCCTGGTGGCGGGAAACACCGTGTAGAGGAACATTTTTGCCGTTCAGCCAGAAACCGGTATTCGGGTCCACATGGAAAGAACGATAGCCGTAGGTTACTGTAACGGTATCAAGAATCACATCATCTTTTACAATGCTGGCTTCTGCGGTATAGCAGTAAGGATCAGCCATTCCATTCCACAGATGCGGCACTTTCACATCAATCAGAATATTGGTATGTTCTTCGGCAGCAGCTCCACCGGCTGCCACAGTATTGCCCTCTGCATCTTTCAGAGAAACAGAGATATAAGCACCCTCAGCATTTACCGGGAACAGATCCAGACGGGTATTTCCGGAAGCGTGAGGGGTTACAAATACACCGGCAGTACCGTCTTTCAGCAGATCAAAATGAGCCTCATTGACTTCGATAAAGTTTACATCACGATAAAGTCCGCCGTAGAAAGTAAAATCTGCAGTCTGCGGATAAATATCACTGACAGCATTGCTCACAACCACAGTCAGAACATTGCCTTCTGCTTTCATAGCAGGAGTCAGGTCAAAACGGAACGTGGAAAATCCACCTTTGTGCGTACCCAGTTCCCGATGATTACAGTAGACAGTTGCCACATGATTGGCACCCTGCAGCTCAATGTACTAATAGTAGCACAAAACCAAAAATACGTCAAATTTTATGAGAGAAAATCCAGATATACGATAAATCGTTGCTGTTTACTTCCCCAGGTACCTAAAAACTCACATCAGCACATCATGAGGTTTTTTCCGGCTGTTTTTCAGAAAGACAGTGACCTGATTGTTCACATCACAGGTTGCCAGCAAAACATCCGATATCTTATCCGCCCCCTGTCCTTTCATCTGATTGATCAGCCACTTCTCATCATTACCCGTATGCCTGAGATTTTCTCTCATGATATTCCCATCCAGAATCACATTGGCAGTCATAAAATCCTGCTGAGGGGAAAGATTCAGATCGGCCGGTGTGGCCGGACGGTCAGAACTTTTCGGAAGAAAACTGATTTTGCCATTACCTTCCAGAAGAGCTGTCTCAATCTTTGAAATATCAAAATACCCGCTCACCCGGCATTGCATCAGAAACTCATTCACATCAATTTTTGCTTTCCGCAGACTGTCCAGATAAAGCTCCCCCTTATCCAGCAATACCAGCGGTTTTCCTTCAATGATTTTCCTCATTTTCATACTTTTCGAACTGCACCAGGACAACAAAATCGCAGCCAGTGCATAAACCACCATTGCCACCAGTGGCTGCACAAAATTCTCCTCCAGAGACGTGGCCATCTCCGCAGCAATAGACCCGATGGTGATACCGTTCACATAATCAAACATACTCATCTGCGACATCTGACGATAACCGATCAGCTTCGTCAGAACAAACATCGCAGCAATAGAACCCAGGGAAAGAGCGATAATATATAAAACCTCCTGCATAAAAACCTCCTCAGAACAAAAAATCATGCTACATAGCATTCCAATAAAATATTTTTTTATACTTTTTTGTAATTCCTTATAGAAAGGGACGGAGAATCTCTGGTATTTTTCAGAAGCAGGCCGCTCCTCCTCAACTCTGCACTAAGTGCGACTAATTGACGCTCAGGAAAGCCTTCGCGCCAAAGTCTTGCTAAGAGCATATTTTCGGACTCGCTATCCCCAATGCTTCTGAAAAATACCAGAGATTCTCCTGTTCAACTCCAAACGAAACAAAATGCGCCCGGGAAATATGTAGGTTGAACTTTAATCGCAATAGTTTTTTGTTTTAGAAACTGATATTACTTGTGTAAAAGTACAAACTCTATCTCTCCCCTACGCATTTTGTGACTTTGGGAAATAGAACAGGAAAATTTTTATCATTTTCTTCCAGAAGCATTGGGGAAAGTGAGTCCGAAGAGCTCCGCAACCGGCCACTGGCAGGTTGCTACACACACTAAGGG